>JAZFXQ010000045.1:0-6770 GCA_036448795.1 Candidatus Margulisiibacteriota bacterium
CTCCCACCTGAAAAGGGGGGATCTTTTGGGAATGCCCCAGGGTGGGCAGGGGCTGCGCATACTTTTCGCGGAAGACAAAATATTCAGCTACTTCATCCTCAGAAAAACCGGACTTGAGTCTTTGCAAGCCTTTTAAGTATTTTGCAGAAAGCTCCTGGTCGGTCAAGTTCCAGATCGGATCGGCCTGGTCAACATAGTTTGAAAGGTAAAGGATCTTATAGCCATTGTAGCCCGGATCTTCAAAAGCATTGGTCTGTTCAATCATAGCACAGAAAGGTATTTTTGGATCAGCGATGTTTGTCCAGTAAAACTTTGAGAGGGACTCCCTTAGCTTAAGAACCAGACAGATATTTCCCAAATATTCGATTTGCGGAATGCGATAGGCATTTGGGGTGGTAATGATCGTAAAATCAAAACCGGGCAATGGGAAAATCCCAGTCCCGGAGTTAAGTTTTATCTCTCCCCCCAGCTTAACGATCTTTTCAGCCAGGGCATCCATCAGGACTTTATAGCTTCCCCTTAAATATCCTAATTTTTCGCGTGTGCCCAGGCGGCCGCGTGATTTTGCCCGAGCGCGCAGCCTGGACCAGACCCAGGAAGCAGGGATCTGGGAAGCCTGCTTTCCAAATTTAGCCCGGAGCATCGGCTCCCAGACCTTCTCATAGAGAGGCTGCCCAATTTTTTTGGTCAACCATTTTTCGGCAGTCATGTTCTCCAGAGGATACCAATCGACCCTTTTCTTTGCCTGCAGGCCAAACCATCCAAACTTCACGCGCTCTACGAAAGATAGGGGCTTAAAAGCAAGCAGATCCAGGGGCGTTGTAAAAGGATAGATCTTTGTCTGATGAAAAAAGCCCATCCTTGGATAAACCCAGTAAAGCTTATCTAAAATTCCAAGTTCATCTAAAAGTCCTATGCTGGCTGAATCCTGAGCAAAAAAGTGGTGGTAAAACCTTTCCAGCTGGGCATTTTCGATTTTAAATGTTGAAGCTGCCCCTCCAAGATGGCCTTCTTTTTCGAAAACCGTTGCCCGGATCCCCTTTTTAAGGAAAAAATAGGCCAGGGAAAGGCCAGTTATGCCTCCACCGATGATAGCCGCCTGCTTTGACATTTTACTGAGTTAATTATACTATACTAATCTCCCATACCCAATGGGAAGCATAATGTTTGACAAATACAGATCAATTCTACTTTTGGCGGTTTGCGCTCTCTTCTTGGGTGTATATCTGAGCGGAGGCAACGTCATTGGCGGAGCAAAACAATGGGACTTCAGAGCTCATTATTTTTCCGTTAAGGCCTATGAAGCCGGATTAAATCCCTATAACAATAAGGACGTAAACAGTGTAAACGATTCAAGACACTTTATCTATCCGCAGCTGACTTATCCTTATCATCCGGTGACATTTGGATTCTTCAGGCTTTTCACCAAATTTGAATTCCCGGACGCACTTAAAATATATTTTGCCTGCAATCTATTGCTGCTCCTTGTCCTGATCATTTTATGGAAGGATTACTTTCTAAAAGAAAAGATCTTAATCTTGTTTTTTGCGGTGCTTTGGCTTTTCTCTTTTAATAATCCAATAATAATCGCCCTGAGAGCTGCCAATCCCGCCATTTTTGAAGCCGCCCTGGTATGGGTAGCTTTGGCTTTTCTCATCAACAACCATTCTCTCCCCTTTTTGCTGCTGCTGGCGATCCTTTCTTTCTTTAAGGGCACTCCGCTGATTTTATCTCCACTTGTCTTCTTGATACCCAAAGATAAGAAAAAAATCTTTTTCCAAATTGCCGCGGTTCTTTTATTGTTTGGCATCCTCTTTATCTGGCCATATTTTTCAAACCCACTATTGTTCAATTCTTACTGGAATTATGCGTCGACTGTAAAAGAAACCGGCATTATTAACCCATGCTCCTATGCTTTTATCATGGATCTCGCCAAATGGGTAGGCCTAGGGAAATCCTGGGCCATGATAAATTCC
This sequence comes from Candidatus Margulisiibacteriota bacterium, assembly GCA_036448795.1. Classification (GTDB taxonomy): domain Bacteria; phylum Margulisbacteria; class WOR-1; order O2-12-FULL-45-9; family O2-12-FULL-45-9; genus JAZFXQ01. The sequence continues at coordinate 1,977 of JAZFXQ010000045.1, forward strand.
ACCTACGCTTTATGGGGCATCTTGATTTTAACGGTTTATATATTTATTGTGAGAAAATTAAATTGGAATAAGCATAAAATATTGATTGTCTTCTTTACTCTGCTGACCTACGCAATTATAGCTCCCCGCTTTAAGGACTATGCCTATATCCAGCTGCTGCCTATCTCTTATTTTCTGATTACCCGCAATCTTGGATTGATCGCCGTCAACCTGTTTGGTATTCTCACGAGCAGAATTAATCTGCCCTATTTTATAAAGCACTATCATCCATTTTTCGCTGCAGTCATCGGTTGGGGGTATCTGGGATTCTGTCTGCTGAGGAGTAAAAAATTATAACCTTCTAAAAACCTGCCTTAATTTCAAGCTCAATAGCCCCTTATATTTACTGCCTGCTTCCTGCAGCAAATTGAATCTGCTCTTTCTGCGATCCTCACAGGCGATCGCGATCTCCGCCACAGGTTGCTTTTTAACTGAAGCTAAAAACGTTAGATTCAAAACAAAGCTTGTATAGTCATCAATATATTTAAAAAATTCCATTAAGTAATCCTTGCGATAGGCCTTAGCCCCTGGAGCATAATCCACATATTTCATCCCCATCAGAAGTAAAACCGATAGATAAAAGACAAAGCTCCCCATTCGGCGGAAAAGACTTCTATGCTGCAAGCCTCGGATCTTGGATCCAAGCACCAGAACATGTTTATCCAGGAGCTCATTTGATCTCTCAACAAAAGCAAGATCCACAGAAAGATCGGCATCCATAAAAACTATGTGATCGTACCTGGATTCCAATATCCCTTTTTTAAAGGCTCGCCCGACCCCTCTTTTGGGAAGGTCGAAAAATTTTATCTGCGGAAATCTTTTCTGCAGATTCAATCCGATCTTGCGGCTTGCATCAGTTGAACCATTGCTCACGATAATAATTTCATAAGGAAGAGCCAAAGAGTTGACATGATCGATGAGGACTTCCGTGTTTCTCTCCAGGATCTCTTCTTCATTGTAAACCGGTACTATAATGCTAAAGGGTTTCATGTTTGTTCTTTAAATCCTTCAGTCTGTCTTTGGAATACTTTGCCCAGGTGGTTAACGGGAAAGCATGCACTATCTTTTGGTAGATCCGGACAGCAGACTTTAGATTCCCCAGGCCGACCTCGCAATAGGCCAGATCAAAATAAGCCTGGGGCGTCCAAAAAGAATTGGGATATTCTTCAATAAATTTCCTGAGCTCCCCTTTCCCTTCTGCAAAGCGATTTTCGCGCACAAAACCGGTAGCATAAAAGACCCTGGCTTCGCATCTCGGACCGGAACTCTTTTTGGACATCCTGATAACGTCCGCAAATTTTTCCCTGGCCAAAGCATAATTCCCGCGCTCAAAATCCAGCCTTCCCTTTTTCAGAAGTGAGTTTGCATCAGGGACAATAAAATTTATGGCAAAGAAAGAAAATCCCACCACCACCACCAGAATAAAGAGGATAATCCATTTCTTTGCGCCTGCCTCTGATTCAGGTAAAGTCGGCCTCTGCTTGAGCCAAAATGGGCTGAGTATAGCCAGAAAAACACCCAGCAAGGTCAATAGCCTGCCGACCATGCTCGGCAAACCCGGTTCAAAACTCAAACGGATCCTGTGCTTCTCTGGAAAAACGAGCATGAAGCAGGGGGAAACAAAATAGATCTTATCCGCCCCCTCCACCCTCCAGTTTGGGTGATAAGAGACCTTTATGAGCAAGGGATGCCCGATCTCTGAGGTTTCTATCTCAATTGACTCATCCCTGATAAGGCTTTTCACTTTGAGATTTTTTTTGGGATAAGGAACCGTCTTTACATCATCCAGATCAGAAACAATCTGTTTGAAAATCCCTCGATCCTCCTGATCGGCCTGCCTGGCAAAAACCAAAAAGGTATCCTTTAATTGTTCCTTGGCAAACCATTCATAGGATACATCCCGCCAGTCATCCGTCAGAAACAAGACCGGCTGATTGGCAAGCGGCGTCACATATTCATCTTTGTTGGTCAAGAGGCGGTAGATCTGATACTCCCCTACACTCTTTTCCAATTTAAATTCCGGATAATTCTTCATTATCCCTTTTACCTGCGGTGAGCGCACCACAAAATCAGAAACATTAAACAATTTAAAGTGGTCGATCCCCCTTCCTAGATCAAGGGTTGAATAGAAATAGTCCGGAATGGGATTGCAGGACTGATAGGAGGTTTCTGATTCTATATAGAAAACAAAGGGAGCAGAGATGGCCCCCAACATGTGGATCCCTTCCAGGGTCTGCCGCCTGGCAAAATAAGGCAGGGTCTCTGAGGTGCGGATAGAACCCAAAGACTCATCCAGCGGAGTGTGCTCCCATTCCACCCTCCCCTCACCAGAATGTTTCAAATATTGATTTATCCCGTGAAAAACATTCCAGGTCTCCTTCATTTCGTATCCGGAATAGTTCCAGTTTATCCATCCCCGGATGTAAGTGGTGTTAACATCCACCCAGATCGCCACCACAAAGAAGAGGATGAAAGGGAGCAGAAAGGTAAACTTTAGCTCCTTCATGAGACCCTCAAACAGAGTTGCCCCGAATAAAACCAGAAGCATCTGAAAGAACGCCACAAATCTGATGTCCAAAACCCCTATCCGGGGACCGATTAAATAAACAAAAATACAGGCAATGACCGCGTAGATAAAATAAACAGTTCTTTTATCCTTTCGATTGACAAAGAAAGCGAACAAGGATAAAGCCATGAACGGGATGAGTACTGCCGGAAATACTTCTAAAATAGATCGGATAGTCCATCTAAAAACAAAGGAAGTAGTGTAAGGCAGGTTTCCCAGGACCGGAAGCAGCCAGAAGCATAGAAAAAGAAAACCCAGGCCGTATACCCCAAATAAATATTTAAAATTCTTTTTAAAATTGTCAAAAACAAAAAAGGAACCAAGGAGCAGGCTAAAGATCAGGGTATAAGCATGGCTGAAGCCGATCAGGAAAATTAATAATGCGTTCAGCACCAGATATTTTCCCTCTGTAATCCCTCGATAAAGGGTCCCCATAAACAAGAACACAAGCGCAAAACCTAAACTGTAGCAAAATTCACCGGCCAGGGTGCTCGGGATATTGCCGCCCCACATTGAATTCCCCTGATTGAATAAAAACGAGAGAGTAAAAACCGCCCCAAAAATAGGAATGGGAAACTCATATTTCAAGAAGCGGAAAGCAAAATAGACACAAAAAGGAAGCATAAACACCCCTAAAACCGTGATGAGCTTAAAAGAGACCTCCAGGGAGATCAGATAACCCAGCCCGGCTACGAGGAGAAAAGGGAGCGGAAAGTAATGATAAAATAATGGAAACCCGGCGTAATTCCCCTGCATCCAACCCATGATCTTTGCTTGCGGAAGCAGAACCTCTTTCAGGTAGTCCGCGCAGGGGTAGTGCGAGCCGGTATCTCCCCCGTTAATGGTGGTTTGCATTAAAAGCAATTTGGGCTGAAAATAACCTAAAAGGAAAATGGCTATAAATACCAGGATCACTAGATCGATGATTAAATTTTTTCTGGGGAAAATTTTGAGCATTATTTCTTTTTTAGGAATTGGGCAGCCACAAAAATTAAGACCATTAAAAGTAAAACAACAATAATAACTGTATAATTTATCCCAAAAATCTCTCTGGTCTTAATGATCTTTACCGTTCCGGGGGAAATGCTGGTCTGGTAAACTCCGTTCTTTTCATATTCCGATATGGCAAAGACCTGATAGCTGCTGCCGTGCAGGGCGGAAAAATTCTCGATCTCAAAATTGAGATCCCTGGCAGATTTGGAGGGAATGCTTAGCTCGAAAGGCTTTTCCGCAACGGTAAGTTCCCGGGGAACGACCAGGTAAGTGGAGGCCTTGACCTCTGACCGGCTCATGTTCTTCAGAGTCAACTTTACTTTACCCTTTTTCCAAAAGGTAGTCGACTGCATACTTCCGAAGATCTCGCTCACAAGAGCATCCGTTTTATAGGAAAAGGTCTGAGAGGTCAATGCGGAAAAGGGATAAAGATTGGCATCCGCGTAATGCATGGTAACTATCAAGGGATACTCGCCCGGCTTTTTATGGCTTAAATTGAAACTGGCCTGAGCTCGGTAAACCTGGTTCACCCCGAGCTGCGCTAGTTTTTTGGCCGGGATGGTCTTCTCTTTCACCCTGATCTCAGCCTGAACATTGTGAGCGGGCTCATCCCCCTTATTTATGGCTGAAACCGATACTTTTAAGGTATTCTTTACAACTCTTGAGGTAACGCTGGTCTGCAAACTGATATAGGAAGCCGCGGCAGAATACGCCCCCAAGAATAAAATCAGCAAAAGAAGGAATAGTTTCTTCATCAGATCACGATCTTCTTAAAGTCCGCCACCTGCAGGTAAAGTTTTTCCAGGGATTTCAAAAGCGCCAGCCGGTTGGCCTTTAATTTTTCATCTTCATGCATCACCAGCACTTTTTCAAAAAAGAGCTCGATCGGATCGGTGAGCTTTGCCAAAGAGTGCGTTCCCCGCTCCCAGTTCTCAGCATTTATGGCCTCTCCCACTTCCCAGTTCACTTTCATGTAGAGCTCAAAGAGATCTTTTTCTTCTTTTTCAGCCAGATCGGCCTCCCTGATCTCCTCGCGCGGGGCGTCCTTGGCGATCCGAAAGACACGGTCCGCGGACCGAACGATCCCCGGAAACCAGCCCTGCTTGGCCAGCCGGTTCAGGACCCCGGCTTTCTCATCGGTATCCAGAACATCATTAAAGTCAGCCAGCACCGCATCCACGATGTCATAACGAATG
>JAZFXQ010000046.1:0-9979 GCA_036448795.1 Candidatus Margulisiibacteriota bacterium
GTCTCCGACGGCGTGCTGTTCGTGGTAGCCGACAAGCCGCAGGTGGAAAGTGAAGGTTTATATTAGGAAGCCCGCTTAACCACGAAACGGTTTCAGTTCACTTCCAGTACGGCCATCCTGCTTTACGCGGCATATTTCAAGCCCTGCTCTGGGAAGCCTGTAATAAGACCTTTTCCTCTTTTAAGTATGTAAATCTTGAACAGGATCTGGGGATACCAGGACTAAGAAAAGCTAAATTATCTTATTATCCTCTGCGGCTGGAAAAAAAGTTCGAAATTAAACCTTTATCTACTTGAGCTTCTTTATTAAAAGCTCAGCCGCTTTTTTACCGGAGAGCAGCATCCCGCCGAAGATAGGTCCCATGCGAGGCGCACCGAAAACCGCATTGCAGGCCATTCCGCAAACATAGACCCCCGGATAAACTTCCTTAGTATTCTGGACAATGGTTTTCTCCCCGACCTCAGCCCACATGCTTTTCTCTCCCAAAAGCTTGCCGGATTTGGTTTTTAATTTTGGACCGATTTTTCTAACAATAATATTTGCGATCTCTGCCGGATGCCCGGTAGCATCAACCACAAACTTTGAGCGAATGGTCAGGGGATCAACATGCAGTCCAGCCATTTCAACCGCTGTCCAGGTCAACACCAGACCGGTTACACGTGGGCCTCTAATCATAACATCCTCTACGGAAATCAAATTAAAAACAGTGGCTCCGGCTTTGACCGCTTTAGAGGCCAGAGTGCCAACCGTTTCAATAGAATCAGCCAGAAAGTAACCCTTTTCCTTTTCCCGGAATCTGACCCCAAACTCTTTTAAAATCTTTGTCCCTTCCTTTTGCAAAACGATCTCGTTGAACATCATTCCCCCTCCCCACCTCCCACCCCCAACTGACAGCTTTCTTTCAAAGAGAACTACTTTCTTCCCGGCCTTGGCCAGATAATAGGCGGCAACCAATCCGGCCGGGCCGCCTCCGGCAATGGCTACATCGCTCTCCAGGCTGCCCACAAGTTTTTTGGAAAAGCTTTCAATTATCTGTTTTGAGATAATTATATCATCCAGCTTCATAAAATCCTTAGAATTGCACTCCGAATCCTATGTAGTCTTCATCTCCCCGGGCATTGAAAGCCAATACTTTTCCGGGCAGGTAAATAACATCCTTCTGCATCAAAGTAATTCCACCCGCAAACTGCGTTGCTAAAAACGATCCGTTTGCCTGAGCGGTCGCTATTCCCGTGAAGGGTATTCCTCCGCCATAACTTGAAGTGCCTTCAAATGTAACCATATCATCTACCCCAATAATGGGATTATTTGGGTCAACATAGACTTTAAAATCTCCATGGTATCCCTCATTATCGACCCAGTAGTAAGTTCCGGCCAGATCTGAACCGTACTCCGTGGTAGCGGTAACTCCCACTGTCATTCCGCCCGGCTGGTCAATCACTAAAACTTTTCCAGGCAGAAGCATGATATTCCACTCTTCCCCCATTACATCCTCAGTATATTTTATGATCCCTGTTCCTTCGTCTGTATAAGTCCCGGTTCCAAAACTGGCCTCTGTAATATTATAATAACTCACGCTCCGGTTTGCGGTAACAACTTCGAAAGTCCCGTATTCACCAAAGGAATTAACAAAATTATAGACCCCGTCCGCGGTCGCGCTATAACTAGCGGTCAAAGTGGGAACACCCGCAATCGCTCTCCCGTGGTTTGGACTGCTCGGATCCGGGATGCCTAGAGCTAAAACTTCACTCGTTAACAACATACCCGTTCCAATAGAATTCCCGCTGCTATCTTTTATATTAAAGGTTTCATCTTGATTGACAGTATAGCTGCCGGAACCAGAGGAGCCATCGGTTATATTGTTATAAGAATAGAGCTGGTTGGCAGTATCAACAGCATAGGTCAAAAGATCCCCCTCCGCGGCCGCAACATTAAAATTATATTCAACCGCGGGAAGAGTAGTGGTTGTGGTCGTGGACGATTCCTGAGTTCCGCATCCCGCGAAGAAAACCGCCAAAGCCAAAAAAACAACTACGATTAATTTTTTCCTCATGTTCTCATTACTTTCCTTCAAATTTTGCAGAAATATTCTAAATCATATTAAATCCTTTGTCAAACCCAGAAGATTCATGCAGACCTATTTTTCGCGTTTTTATAATGAAAATTTGGAAATGAGGGAATAGCCAAAAATGCCTCTTAACAATTTTGTAAAAATGTGAAATTTTTAGCGGAAATTAACGATATATATATAGAAAAAGCGAGCAGCTGATTCGGATTGCCCTGATAGGTCAGATTAGTAACGGAAGCCTTCAGGCTTCCGTTTGTTTGTATAGGAGGAATTTAAATTGGGAGCTCTAACAATTGTTGCACGAAAAACACCCCAATGGCAGGCCCAGGTCGCTGCCAGAAGAAGCTTAATACGAACAGAGCGCTTGGGCCCTGATTTTAGGCCTAGAAACACACGCCCTATAGCCTGGGGCCATAGATTGGCGCCCAGGAAAAGTTTTAGTGATTATGACATGATCGGCCCTATTCAGCGTGGAGGGATGTCGATTGTGTACAAAGCTGAAGAAATCGCCACCTCTCAAGCACAAATCCTTAAAATTGCCAGGAACTTTATTAAGCGAGAGTATTATCAACATATAAAATCAGAAGCAAAATCGGGTTCTCTCCTATGCATGGAACCAGAAGCAGAATTAGATCCTTTTCAGTTAAAAACTGAAGTGGAGTTGAATTTAGTCGAATATTTAGCATCTGAAGCAAAAATATTATCAGGAAACATTCATCCTATGTTTCCCAGATTTTATGGCTTCATAAATGAAGGTGGTTGGTATGCTATAGCTATGGAATACATAGGTGGAGAAACCTTAAGTAATTTAATTGGAAACAGGGTAAAAATACCCCTCCACATGGCAATAGGGATCATTAAGGAAACCTGTACCGGTCTGAAAGCCCTTCATGAAAGCGGCTTAGTACATCGAGATATAACTCCCGGAAATATCATCGTAAGTAAATATCTTGGCGTTTTTGATCCAACCGTACGAATTATTGATCTGGGGATCTGCTGCGGCATCAACCACAAACAAAAAGGACCATTCGGTATTGGAACACCCAAATACATAGCTCCTGAGCAGGAGAGGAATGAAGAAGTAGATGAAAGAACTGATATTTTCACCTTAGGTTTGGATTTATACGAAATGATCAAAGAAGGTAATCCCAGAAGACATGAACATACCAGAGTAGTCCTGGAAAAGCGTCGAGTAAATTCTCTTCCGCCTGTTCTCCACGGAGATATCGCAAATAGGATACGAGCAGGCCATAATGTAACTCTAAAAAGGGAAATTGAAGCCACCTACCGTTATCTCCGGGCAATAACATCTGAAATGATCGCAGAAAGACCTGAAGATCGATTCAGAAATGTAGGCCAATTAATCCCCTTGCTTGAAAAAGCCCAAAAACTTGCCTTTCAATTAGCCCCCTACGAAATTTAAAAAATTTCCCTCCAAAGTGAAATTTCCCAGAAAAGCTTCCGATAATAAATTGAGAATAGACCGCGATCTATAAACCCATCGAAAGGAAATTTCAATTATGGCATTACTTGCAGCACTATCGTCAAGGCTTTATTCTCCGCGCGTTAGAACTTATTCGCTTGCGCTCACTCAAGAAAATATCGCCCGGCACCTGAAATGCGCAAGAAGAATGACAAATCTTCAAGATATCAAGCATGCCGTAGACAAACATAATGATAATGAGGAAGGGGAAAAAGGCGTTTTTTTTGTTGAGCAAAAGCATTTGCCTTCCGAATTATTCATCAGCTTAAACGAGATCGAGGATTTTCAAAGATTCGTCAAGCTCATAGCCTTTTCCGAGGTGACTTATGAATTAAAAATAGTTGGTCGTGGCCTCCCTCATTCCATAAGTGAAGGCAGTGAAGCCAGGCATACACCCTGCCCCGGATTTCCTGTAACCAAACCTGTAGAAGATGCAAAAGTAGACCTTGAGGGTCCCTATAGCTTTGGAAAAACCGAATTAGAAGATTTTCTTGGCAAATTTGAGCGGTATGCAGGCAATATAATATTCTTAAGTTTGCCACCCTCCGGCCCCATCTTACCCCATGAATACAAAGAACCGGTCAGATACTTCACAGAAATTTTAAAAATGAATTCTAAACGCCCCACGTAATTTAAGCTTTTGCAAAAAACCTAAAACACCTTTGAAAACGATTGCTCTTAGAATTTTCAATTCCGGCAGCTTTCCACATATCCGAATTTTCCATGCATAAATATACATAAACTTCTTTAGAATACGAACGGATAAACTCCTGCATCTTCTTAAAGATCTCGATCCGGATGGGCTTAAAGTATCGCATCTTTCCGTCCTCTCCTACTTCCAGCTCTCCAAAAGTAATTCGGGAGTGCGGAAAGCGCTCTTCAATTATATTCTTGAGATCCGGATGAAAACGCAAAGCCCCTAAACTTATCCAGGCGATATGTTCTGGATCGATTTCAGAAAAGATTAGATCAACCACCTCTTTATAATCTCTATCCCAACCAGAATAGAAAATAATGGGGTCATAATGAAAGGCAACCGGATAGCCGACCTCGACACATCTCTTGGCCGCGGCAAGTCGCTCAGGCAAACTTACCGATCCTGATTCATCACTTTTCACTATCTTTTCCGGATTAACTGACCAGGCAAAAACTGTCTTTCCCTTGTGGTCCAGATCCAGAAGATGATCGACTTCCGCACTTTTGGTCTTGAGCTCCAGCAAATGCCTGTCTTGTCCAGCAAAGAACTCGATCAAGCGCCGGGAAAGCCCGGTCTCTTTGTCCAGAGCCAGGCTGTCGGAGAACTCGCCCGTGCCGATCCGTAAAGGTTTTTCTGCCGTCCTCATATAATCCGAAAGCTGGGCAATAATATCAGCTTCGTTGTCATAGACCACTATCTCGTCTTTTCCGTAAAAAGTGTGAAGAAAGCAATAACTACAATCATAAGGACAACCCAGGATATGACTGATAACCACATAATCACAGGAGAGGTGATGCACCGCGCAAGGACAGGGCCGGATTACGGGTCTTTTTACTTTTTTTATGCGCTTAATTGTTTTTGCGGCGATGTTTTGCATGCTCTTATTTCTTCGAACTGATCTTTATGCTTTCCTCCAGCGCAAATTTTATTTTATGTTTTTCCCTTTTCGTTTTTTTAATATAGAAGGGTTTGGTGAGCGGGAGATCTGTCACCACATAGAAGGCCCGGGCAGCGAGCTTCGCTTTTCTGGCTGCCGCAAAAAAAGCGCGGCTCTCAAAGTCAATCCCGACAATGCCTTTCTTTCGAAGATAAAGCAATTTTTTTCGGGTCTCTTCATGAATGGATCTTACTGAATAAACATGCCTAGGTTTATTGGTCGCAACCACATCGCCGATCTTAAGCCCCCTGGCCAGCCCTCCAATTGCTCCGATAAAAACCGTTTTTTTACAGCCTGTCTTCGAAAGCAAAAGCACCGCATCCGAGACCGCGGCCTGGGTCATGGGGGTTTTAACAAAAGTTGTGTTTTTAAAGTTCGCGACCAGATAGCCCAGGATAGATTTATAATGCTTCCCTTTTTCACCAGTGACCCTCTCGAACTGTTTGGGATAGACCACAGGCGAAAGAATGACTGTTTCTTGAATCGCTCCTGGTTTAAGCGCAAAAAAAGCCTTGAAGAATTTCTGGTTGCTCATCTCAAACCTTCTTCAGTTTCCACTTTCCCACCTGGAACCAGGAGATAGCCATAGCAGCCTGAGCCAGATAAGCGATGAGTATGGCGATCCAGATACCGGTGAGGCCAAGAGCCGGGATGCGCGAAAGAAAGACCGCAAGCGGGATCTGGACGACCCAGAGCGTGATAAAAGTGATGACCAGCGGAGAAGTGGTGTCCCCCGCTCCTGACATGGAACGACCCAGGATCAATGCCGGCGCGATGAACATGGTCCCCAGAGCCGTGATGCGCAGGAAATTCGTTCCGATCCTTACCACCTCCGGCTCGGTATTGAACATCATTACCAGATACGGAGCAAACGCGAGAAAAACAACGCACATGAAGAACATAAATATCGTATAATACCCCACCGTGGTCCAGGCGCTCAAGACCGCGCGTTCCGGTTTGTTTGCTCCCAGATTCTGACCGACCAGAGTTGCCGCTGCCATGCCCAGGGCAAATCCGGGCATCATCGCGATCATGAAAAGCTCGATCCCGACCCCGTAGGCCGCGACCGCGAAGGTACCGAAGCCTGCCACTACCGCGATCAGAACAATGCCCACCATTCCGCGCAGGGTCATCCCGACCGAAGCCGGAAAACCGATCATGAGGATGCTGCGAATGGCCTCCCAATCGACCCTGAAATATTTCATGCGCACATGGATCCTTGATCTGCCGCGCAGGAGCACCTCCAGAGCGATCACCGAACCGATGGCCCGCGAGATGACCGTGGCCCAGGCAGCGCCGTTGACCCCAAGCTTCAACGTAAAGATCATGATCGGATCCAAAACAATATTTAATAATGTAGCCACGACCAGGATGAGCATGGGGGTTGCCGCATCTCCCGCTCCCTGGAGGATGGCCGAGATCAAAAATCCATAAAACATGACGATCACACCGATGAAAGTTATGCGCAGATATCCAGCCCCCATTTGCACCACATCCGGCCTCGCTCCCAGTACCTCCAAAAGCCACGGCGACAGATAATATCCAACCACGGCAAAGATGATAGAACCGATAAATCCCAGGATCAGGGACTGCATGGCAACATTGTCCGCCCTGGGCCGGTCCTTTTCACCGATCGCCCGCGCGACCTTGGCGGTGGTTCCCACGCCGATCCCGATCATCACGAACATCACGACCATCAGGATCTGGCCCGCCATAGCCACTGCTGCCAATGCCGAGGGGCCCAGACGACCGACCCAGATCATATCAACCAGATTAAAGGCCGCCTGGAGAAGATTGCTCACGATCATGGGGATGGCCAGGAAAAAAATGCCTTTGGTGATGGAGATCGTGGTCAGGTCCCTCTCTTTTTGAAATTTTAAAAAAAGTTCTTTAATCATCGCTTGACACTTATGATATAATATCACACAAGATGAGATTTATCCTGGGCCTTGCAACACTTATCGTTTTCTTAAGCGCTCAGGCCTTTGCTTTTCCGTCGGCAGAATTAAAAGATCTTTGGGATATAAGTTTGGCCCCGGTTGGATATGAAATCCTAGATTCTTACCGCCGAGGTTCCGTTCAGGTCGAAGAGATCTATTATCAAAGCCGGTCTTACAAAGGTAGACCGGTCGAGATCTTTGGCTATTTCTGTTATCCAGCGAAAGCAGCCGGAAAGCTACCCGCTATTCTTTTGGTCCACGGCGGAGGAGGAACGGCTCATTTAGGAAGAACCGTTTCCTGGGCAAGGCGCGGCTATGCGATCCTGACCATTGATCTTCCGGGACGGGGCGAGCAGCGCTGGAGCTCTCGATCCACTGGTCCGGACATGGATGTCCCGGTTCTTCTTCGAACCAAACCTGATCCAAGCCACAATTATCTGGTGCACGCAGTAGCGGCCGCGCGGAACGGGATCACTTTTCTTACCGAGCGGAAGGAAGTTGACCCAAAACGGATCGGAATGGTCGGTCTTTCCTGGGGAGGAGTGATCACTCTCTTAACCAACGGTCAGGACAAACGTTTAAAAACCGCGGTAAATGTCTTTGGGGCAGGATACATTCCAGAAGGATGCACCTGGCAGGATCGATTTGACATGAAATCCGAAGAAGATCTAAGGCAGTGGTATGCCTATATCGATCCCAAAAATTTTCTTAAAACCCAGCATGCTCCCATCCTTTTCATTACCGGCACCAATGACCACTGTTATTACCTGCCGACCTTCCAGAAAAGTTATGAGGAAGTCACGGTTCCCAAAAAACTGCTCTTGATCCCAAATTTGAGACACCGTTTCCTGCCTTACATGCAAAGGATCGTTTGGAACTGGCTGGACGGTAAATTAAAATATAACGGGAGCTTTCCGGAAGCAAAAGTCTTAGCGGTTTTTGAAAAGGAAAACGGCAAACTGATCGTTCCGGTCATGGCTTCTGCCGCCAGCCACATTACCAAAGCGACCCTTTACTATACAAAGGGAGAACCGAGCCGCTGGACCAGGCGGAATTGGCAGAGCATCGACGCTTACTATGAGGATGGGATCTATTATTTTGGGATCCCCAAGGAACTTATCGATCCGGAAATGATGTTTTATGTGAGCGTAAAAGACAATCATGGGTCAGCGGTCTCAACCCCCATCCGCTCCATCTTCAAGGTCAAAATGTTCAGGGGAGAAGAGACCTATGCAATTTCTTCACCGATAAAGAAGATAAATATCCATGAGCCGCCCCTGCAACTCCTGGGATTTTTAAAAAATCTGGAATTCCCAAAGGTCTTTTTCTCCAAGGAAACTAAGAGTTACCATCTGGTCCTGCCCGAGGCAGGTTCTTAAAAAAGCAGTTTGTGGATAGCCTTAGCAGCCTGTTTGCCGTCTCCCATCGCAGAGATCACCGTGGCTGAACCGCGAACAATGTCTCCTCCAGCATAAACCTTGGGTATAGAAGTCAATTGATCTTCGGTTACGATCACTCCACCCCATTTTTCGGTCTTTAGTTCGGGTGTTCGATGGGGAATCAATGGGTTAGGTGAATTGCCAATAGCAACCACAACTGTATCGAGTGGAATGCGGAATGCGGAATTCGGAATGGGGACTGGCCGGCGTCTTCCCGAAGAATCCGGTTCTCCCAGTTTCATCTGAATAGATTCAGCTTCACAAACCCATCCCTCTTGATTGGCATGATACTTAACCGGAAGAGTGAGGATCTTAAAAATTATTCCCTCTTCCACGGCCCGCTTGATCTCCTCAACCCTGGCCGGCATCTCATCCTGGGTTCTTCGATAAAGAATATAGACCTCTTCCGCTCCCAAACGCAGAGAAACTCTTGCCGAATCCATGGCCACATTGCCACCACCCACCACCGCAACCCTTTTGCCGATCTTGATCGGTGTCAGATACTCCGGAAACTTCCAGGCCTTCATCATGTTGACCCGGAAGAGATACTCATTTGCTGAATAAACACCGTCTAAATTTTCCCCAGGGATATTCATGAACTTTGGAAGCCCGGCACCGGAGCCAATAAAGACCACTTTATATTCCTTAAGTAATTCTTGGATGGTGTAAACGTTTCCAATTAACATATCAGTTCTGATCTCAACTCCAAGGCTCTTTACATAATCAACTTCAAGATTAACAATTGCTTTCGGAAGTCGGAACTCAGGGATCCCATAGGTTAGCACTCCGGCGGTTACATGCAGGGATTCAAAAATGGTCACCTCATAACCAAGCTTTGCTAGATCTCCGGCGCAGGTCAACCCGGCCGGACCGCTGCCAACCACGGCAATTTTGGATTTTGATAATTGGGATTTATTTCGGATTTCGGATTTAGGATTTCGGATTTCAAGCCTAACATTCTCCCTTTCCCAATCCGCCACAAAGCGCTCCAGCGCACCAATCGCAACTGGTTCTCCTTTTACCCCTAGGATGCATTTCAGCTCACATTGATCTTCCTGAGGGCAGACCCTTCCACAGATAGCCGGGAGGGCATTGTTTTCCTTGATCTTTTTGGCTGCGGCTTCAAAATTGCCTTCTGCTACCAGCTTGATAAAGGCGGGAATATCAATCTCTACCGGACAGTCTCCAATACAGACCGGTTTCTTGCACAGAATGCAGCGCTTGGCCTCTTCCATGGCCTGCTCCGGAGTATAGCCCAACGGAACTTCCTGGAAATCCCGAATACGTTCGGCAAGCGGCCGGTCCTTCATGTGTTGGCGCGTTTTTTTCTCAGTCATTATTTCTTCTCCAAAAGTTTACAAACGTGATCAAAGGCTTTTTTTTCAACATCCTGAAAGGCTTTCAAGCGCTCAGAT
>JAZFXQ010000047.1:0-3253 GCA_036448795.1 Candidatus Margulisiibacteriota bacterium
AAGGCTTCGCAGGATGTGAATGTGGCCATTGGAGATTTTTTGACCCAGGCCAGGAAGGCTCAAAAAGAGACCATAAGTTCGCTTCGCAAGCAGGCAAAAAGTACTTTAGGCAACAAGCCGAGCGAGAAATAAGGGTAAGCAGACCCCGACAAAGGAAGCTTCGTTTCCAGGAAATCTCTCGAATTCCCGGGATCTTCTATGGAAAAAAATGTGAAAAAAACTGCTGGAATGGTGGCAGAAAAAGAGTCCAATAGCAAGCCTGCACGTTTGGGAGAGGAGGCTTTAAAAGAAGCCATCCCATACATCCGTAAGCCATTTTACATTGTTTCAAAAAATGGAAGGTATGCCGAGGCCTATGCTCCGGCCTGTCCCCTGGAAAATCTGGGGGATCCTGATTTTTGCCAGGATCATTCTATCCGCTATCCATATTATGCCGGCTCAATGGCCCAGGGCATCAGTTCGGCAGAAATTGTAGAGAAAATGGCCGAAGCTGGTATGCTGGGATTCTTTGGGGCGGCTGGTCTGCCGCTCAAAACCATTGAAGCCGCGATCGAGAGGCTTTCACAAAATTTGGGCAACAAGCCCTTCGGATTTAACCTGATCCACAGTCCGAACGAACCCAAACTCGAAGCCGCAACGGCAGATCTTTATATCAGAAAAGGGATCCGGTTGATCGAAGCTTCGGCTTATCTTGAAATTAACCTCCCCCTGGTCCGCTATCGTGTTCACGGTATCCATTCTGATCCATCCGGAAAAATAATTACTCCCAACCGTATTATTGCAAAAGTCTCCCGGGTTGAAGTGGCAACAAAATTTTTCTCTCCTCCGCCGGAGAACTTACTTCAGGAGCTCTTGAAGTCAGGAGAAATTAGCGAAGAACAAGCATCTCTTGCTCAAAAGATCCCCATGGCCCAGGACATTACGGCCGAGGCCGATTCGGGCGGGCACACCGACAACCGGCCTGCCCTGGCATTGATCCCCAGCATGCTTGCTCTTTGCGACAGGATGCAGTCCAAATATAATTATTCTCAAAAACTGAGAGTAGGGGCTGCAGGGGGGATTGCCACCCCGGCTTCAGCCGCAGCAGCCTTTTCCATGGGAGCGGCTTACATCGTGACCGGCTCAGTCAATCAGGCCTGCGTTGAATCCGGCACATCGGATGCAGTCCGTGAGGTACTTGCCCAGACCGAGCAGGCAGACATGGTCATGGCTCCGGCCGCGGACATGTTTGAGATGGGAGTAAAAGTTCAGGTCCTAAAACGCGGGACCATGTTTCCCATGCGCGCGGCCAAGCTTTACGAGCTCTACAACTCTTATGCAAAAATTGAAGATATCCCCGCATCACAAAGAAGCATGTTGGAGAAGAATTTCTTCCGCGCCGGTGTGGATGAGATCTGGGAGCAAACCCGCAAGTACTTTGAAGAAAGAGACAACACCCAGATAGCATCAGCCGAAAAAAATCCCAAACACAAAATGGCTCTTATTTTCCGGTGGTATCTGGGCCAGACCGCCCACTGGGCGATCTCAGGAGATCCTGCACGAAAAATTGATTGTCAGATCTGGTGCGGGCCAGCCATGGGCGCCTTTAATGAATGGGTCAAGGGGACCGGTCTTGAAAAAGCGTCAAATCGAAAAGTGGTAAGCGTGGCTCTTAACATACTCCACGGCGCGGCGGTCATGATGAGGCTGAGCGCTTTGCGAAGCCAGGGAGTGAATCTTGTATCTGAACTAAGCCCAAGGCCGATCGATGAATCCAGCCTTAAGGATTACCTGAAATGAAAAAGAAATCGGTTCCGCTCGCGATAGTGGGCATAGGTTGTATCTTCCCTAAAGCCGAAAACCTTACGGAATTCTGGTCGAACATAAGGAATGGGGTGGATGCGATCATTGAAATTCCAGAAACCCACTGGAAGCCCGAGGATTATTTTGACAAGGATCCCAAGGCCCCGGACATGACTTACGCAAAGCGGGGCGGTTTTTTACCCACAATCGATTTTAATCCCATGGAATTTGCGATCGCTCCCAATGCAATGGAAGGCATCGATACCTCCCAGCTTCTGGGGTTGGTAGTTGCAAAGAAGGCACTCGAAGATGCGGGTTGTGGACTTGGAAAGAAGTTTAACCGGGATAAAACCAGCGTAATTCTTGGAATTACCGGAACGCAGGAGCTGGTTGTTTCACTGGGAGCCCGGCTGGGCCACCCCATGTGGCGAAGGGCTTTAAAGGAAGCCGGGGTGGATGATGCTGCAGCTGAAGCAGTTGTCAAAAATATTTCAGAATCTTATGTGGGTTGGCAGGAAAGTTCTTTCCCGGGTCTTTTGGGAAATGTAGTGCCCGGCCGGATCGCCAACTATATGGATTTTGGCGGAACCAATTGCGCCATCGACACTGCCTGCGCAAGCTCCCTAAGCGCCATGCATCTGGCAGGTCTTGAATTAGCCTCTGGAAAGAGTGACTTGGTACTTTCCGGTGGAGTGGATACTTTTAACCACATTTTCATGTACATGTGCTTCAGCAAGACCCCCGCTCTTTCTCCAACTGGGAATATAAAGCCTTTTGATCATAAAGCGGATGGGACCATGCTGGGTGAGGGGATCGGCATGGTTGTGCTCAAGCGCCTGGAAGATGCGGAGCGGGACGGCGACAAGATCTACGCTGTGATCCGCGGTGTGGGAACAGGCAGCGACGGGAAGGGAACCGCGGTTTTTGCTCCAAAATCCGAGGGACAGGTGCGGGCCATGCTCGATGCTTACCGCTTGGCGGATATTGATCCTAGAACCGTGGAGCTTATGGAAGCCCATGGCACCGGAACAAAAGTAGGTGACAGTATTGAACTTACTTCAAGCACCAAAGTATATCAATCTACCTCAAAGGATGATAGCTGGTGCGCTATGGGATCGATAAAATCCCAGATCGGCCATGCCAAGGCAGCCGCGGGAAGCGCCGGTCTGATAAAAGTGGCCATGGCCCTTTACCATAAAGTGCTTCCGCCCACCATAAATGTGGAAAAGCCCCTGGATGAAATTGCTTCAGGCAAATCACCCTTTTATGTGAATACCGAAAAAATGCCCTGGATGCCCAGCCATGATCACCCCAGGCGTGCGGGGGTTTCTGCTTTTGGTTTCGGGGGGAGCAATTTCCACTGTGTGCTTGATGAATATAACAAAGAAAAAACCGAAATTGATTGGGATGGCAATGTTCAGATCATCGCATTTTCCGCAAAAAATATCGAACAACTAAAAGATAAATTGAA
>JAZFXQ010000048.1:0-3494 GCA_036448795.1 Candidatus Margulisiibacteriota bacterium
GATTTCCATCGGGGTTCCACTAGATTCTTTGGTCCCATGTCGCGGTCCCGCAACCCCCCCGCACTTTCTAAACCTATTACTAGATCCAGAAAGTGCGGGGGTTTAGGCTCTTTCGGTTTCGCTCGCCGCTACTACCGAAATCGTTATTACTTTCTTTTCCTCCGCTTACTAAGATGTTTCAGTTCAGCGGGTTGTCCTCCCGATATTTCTATCGGGATATACCGGGATTAACCGGTATAGGTTTTCCCATTCGGAGATCCCCGGATCAAAACTATTTAGACAGTTCCCCGGGGCTTATCGCAGCCAATCGCGTCCTTCATCGACTTGCAGTGCCAAGGTATCCTCTGTATGCCGCAATAACTTGATCATTTCTTTCCGATTTTACCCTGCCTGTTCGGCAGATCGGACAAGAATTCTTTCCTGCTTTTCTATTTTGTCGTCTCTATTCAATTTTCAAAGAACTCTGTTGTTACAAACAAAAAACGCACATCAAGTGTGCGTTTAGAAATTACGCTTGATGTCAATCGATTATTAGATTATGTGAACTTGTCTTTCATCAAGTTTCAGGTTTACATTATAGGGGAGGGGGTAATTTTTGTCAAGGTCTTTTTTGTGCTTGCTTGGCAGGAGAGGTTTTGCTAAAATGATACTTCCGCGAGATGGGCTCATAGCTCAGTTGGTTAGAGCGCGCGCCTGATAAGCGCGAGGTCGGTAGTTCGAGTCTACCTGGGCCCATTTTTTATTTGGGGCCGTAGTTCAGTTGGGAGAACGCTAGATTTGCATTCTAGAGGTCAGGGGTTCGAATCCCCTCGGCTCCATTTTATTCCATAAGCCCTCGGTGCCACCATCCCGGTTTTCCCTTGTAGAACGGTTTGCATGATCCCGGCTCTCTCCACCGTGAATTCCCCAAAACGGTCATTCACATCATCCATGGCTCTCAAGACCTGTTTTTTCTTCTCGTCCGCCTCAAAAACGCAGATCTGATCCAGGTTGTGGATTAAGTTTGAAAGGGAAACCCCAACGAATCGAATCCCTCGTCCCGCGTCCCTCGTCCCCCGTTCCTCATCGATTATCTTCTCCGCAACCTGAAAGATCTGATATCCATCATCAATATAGTCTTCGATCTTTCTTTGTCTCCCCCAATATTTGTAATCACCAAACCCCAAAGATGCATGTATAACATTTCCTCGGTAGTTATCCCTTCGTAATCTTCGTCCGACTTGTTCAGACAGTCGAAGGAGATAACCCTTTACCTCGGCCATATCTTTAGTGAATTTTGGGAGAGTATAGGAATGCCCCATGGATTTAACCTCGGTTTCGTGATAATAGGGAAGGACGGTGGTTGAACCGTTCCCTTGCCCCATCTGCCAGAGTTGTTCTCCGTAAGCCATGCCGAACCTTTTGACCAATTTTTCTCTTGGATATTTGTTCAGGTCACCAATGGTCTTGATGCCCAGCTCGGCCAGATAGACTTCGATCTTTCTTCCCACGCCGCAGAGCTCTTTGACAGCTACATCCTTTATTTTCTCCGGGATATCTTCTCTTTTCAGGATCACCAGACCATCCGGTTTTTGAAGTTCACCCGCGAGTTTGGCCATAAGTTTGTTTGGACCGATCCCGATGCTGCAGGTCAGGCCGAACCTTTCTTTGATCCTTCGTTTTATATCTTTAGCTACAGCGCTCTCTCCTCCGAATCTATCTTTTGTCTCAGTTAGATCCACAAAGGCCTCGTCAATGGAGAAAACCTCGACCAGATCGGTGTAATCGATGAGCATGCGGGTGATGACTTTGGAGGTATAGATATATTTGGTCATATCACCGATGACTACGGTCAGATGTGGACAGAGTTTTCTGGCATCCCAGGTGGCCATTCCATTCTTTATACCGTAGGATTTAGCTTCATAGGAAGCAGCCGCGACTACCGAACCCTTTTTGATCCCTCCTCCAACCACGATCGGTTTCCCGCGCAGGGCAGGGTTGGCGGCTTGTTCCACTGAGGCAAAGAAGGCGTTCATGTCAATATGCAGGATCGTCTTTTCCATTTATTGCTCAGAGACTTTGTCCAGGGACCAGCTCATTCTGGCCGTGTTATAGGCCAGCTCAAAAGTGTTGCTGCTATCGCTGACCGAGAACCTCATGATCTTTTCCTGGCCCTGATGGTCGCTCCATAAATAATCAACACTTTTGATGTTATACTTTCTTCCTTCCCAGATGAACCATTTGGGGATGAGGTTGCTGCCTTTAAACACGGCGCCGACTTTTACGATCGAGTTAATATGCATATTTATATACCTAGAGGCAACTGCTCGGATATGGCCAGATCTTTTAATTGCCCCTGCTCTTTGCCGTTGATCAGGATAAAGGGAGCTGCTCTTTTGGTGGCTGCTCCCAGTTTTTTGAGCTCGGATAAAGAGGTAAAGCGTCCTTTTCGGCGAATATTCAAGATCTTTTGGGCAGTGATCTTGCCAATGCCTGGGATGTGCAACAGGCTGCGAAATGAGGTCTTGTTGACCTCAATGGGGAACTTGTCCGGGTTGTGCAGCGCGGAGTTCAATTTCGGATCAACATGGTTGGGTAATTCCCCGCCTTTGGAGAAACATATCTCGGAAAGAGAAAAGCCATAGAGCCGCTGGAGAAATTCGGTTTGATATAAACGGAATTTGCGAATAGAAAGTTTGGTGAAACTATAGGAGGGCAGCTGGCTGTCGATGGGGGTAAAAGCGCTGAAATAAGTCCGATAAAGGCCTTTGTCACGACGGAGCCAGTCCATGGTGGTTATGATCTCTTGATCGGTTTCGCCGGCAGCACCTACGATGAATTGGGTGGTTTGCCGTGATCTTTCCGCTCTTCTTTCATATTCTTTCTTGACCAGATCCATGGTGTTGATAATGCCCTGCATAAAATCCTTGCCGGTGGTGATCCTGGCCAGCTGTTTGGCAGTGGGGCATTCGATATTGACTGAAACACCCGTGGCTAAACGCATGGCTCTTTTAACCGTGGCAGGGTGGGAGCCCGGTATGATCTTGAGATGGATATATCCCCTGAAGTGATAGCGGCAGCGCAGGATCTCAGCAGTTTTGATCATTTTTTCCATGGCCTGCTCGGTAGTTCCATCTACGCCGGTGCTTAAAAAAAGGCCGACTACAAATTCTTTGCGGTAGATCTTAATAAAAAGATCGGCTAATTCCTGAGGAGTAAAGCTTACACGCGGAGAATCCCGGCTGATGCGGTTACCGCAATATAAACAATCGTTCTTGCATTTATTGGTAAAGAGAGTTTTTAGGATAGGAATAGTTTCATTATTTGAACCGGAGGCATAATAGATACCCGGGACGGCAGAAGCTCTACGCTGGCTTCCTCCGCAGCAGGAAATGTCATATTTAGCAGAATCTCCTAGTATTTCTAGTTTTTCTTCGGGGAGCATTTAGAACTTTCTAAATAATCCTCTAACTTTCCCTTGTATGGCAACATCTTTGACATAGATTGGTTTCATA
>JAZFXQ010000049.1:0-3602 GCA_036448795.1 Candidatus Margulisiibacteriota bacterium
AGGCTGCAGTGATGACTGCCAGAAGCGAGCCTAAAGCCTGCATGCCTGTACCGAAAATCAAATCCCAGGGGAGAAAAATCTTAAAATTAATCATTGGAGGAATAGCAAGGACATAAACAATTCCACAGATAAAAAAGACCACTTTTTTCCTCTCTATCCTTGAGTTATCCACAGCTCCTCCAACCAGAACCTCAAAAGCTGCCACAGCAGAAAGATAAGCAGCACCAAAAAGGCCAAGAAAAAAGAGGAGACCAAACAGCCAACCCACGGGCATCAGGGCAAAGGTTTTTGGCAGTGTAGAAAAGATAAGACCGGGACCAGAATCAGGCTCTAGACCGAAGGAAAAAACTGCAGATACTTCATAGAATTCAACACAGATATAAATAAAAAACTGATTTATGATGCCTTTAAGAACACGGAATTTTTAAAAGACACTCCGAACGAGTTCCTAGATCAATTATCAAAATACCCTGAGACCATAAAATGCAAAGAGAAAAAAACAAGGAATCAGCCGTTAGAAGATTGATATACTATTTCTTTTTCTTCATCCTTTCGTAGACGATCTTCTTGAACTTTTCGTATAGCCGGGTCTGCAAGCTGGTCATGGGGATGAGTTTGCCCTTGATGATAACCGCTTCAACTCGAGAACGCCCCTGCACAGGGCTGTCAGTCCAGATCGCCATGTTGGCAGTCTTGCCCACTTCTAGAGAACCGACCTCCTCCTCGATACCGAGGATTCGTGCTGGGTTGATGGTCAGAGCTTTCAGGGCTTCCTTCTCCGATAATCCATGGGCCACCGAGATTGATGCAGGCATCGGCATATCGCGCACGCTGCGATTTCCAGGACCCCATCCGCCTGGGTCAAAGGCAAACAGGATACCCTTTTCCGCTAAAACTGTCGCCGTGTGATAGTTCAGGTCAAAGGGCTCCCAGCGCTTTGGGATAGCGGTCGTTCCAGCCCAGATAACCGGGATATTTTCTTTAGCAATACGGTCGGCGTATTTGAGTATTCCAGAACTTGCCCGAATGATCCCCTTGAGTTCGTACTCCTTGATGATCTCAAGAGCATTGCGAATGGTGACCTCGTTCGAGGTGATAAAAATGACAGGGATCTTCCCTGTGACCACTGGCACCAGAGCCTCCATTTCCAGATTCCGTTTGGAAGAACTGGCTTTATCATTTTTTTCTTTTTTGGTTTTGCCTTTTTGACCCTTCTTGTCTTTCTCGCTTTGCTTTTTGGCATACTCCTTGGCCTTATTGAACTTGTCACGCAAAAAAGAGACGACTCCGGGCTGTGTGGATGGGTACTTGTCTTGCTCTTTTGCACCCATGTTGATGATCTGGGCGACATAGCGCTTGGCTACCATTTTGTCAGCCAAATCTCCTTCCAGGTGCAGGACCACAGATTTGCCATTGATCACGCTCCGGGACCCGCTTACCGTATGCACAGTGGTGACTCCACCCAAGCGGGTAACCTCAATGCATTCATCTTCCGGGTTTATTGCATCGTAAGGGTCCATATGGGGTGTGGAAGTCCCGACTTCATCGGTGTCGTTACCGGCACCAGGATAGCCGGTAACTCCAACCGCGGTCATCACTGCCACCAATCCGGGATAGACATATTTCCCCGAAGCATCGATGACCTTAGCCCCTGCCGGAGCCTGGATATTCGTTCCGATCTTGCTGATCTTTCCGTTTTCAATCAGGAGATCGCCGATAGTATTTGAGCCTCCCTTCACGGGAACTATGGTGCCGTTTTTGATCAAAATTGTATTGGCAGCTGCAACTACTTCTACTCCTGCATACAGGATAAAAACCATAAGGACGAAGTGTATAATTCTCTTCATCGGCTTCCTCCTTTTGCCGTGATGCTTTCTTTGGCATAATCAAAGAAAATTTCTCCTTCGATGACGGTCATCAGGCATTTGGTGGTCGTGTCCAAAGGATGCTTATCAAAGACCGCGATGTCTCCATCCTTACCCTTCTCCAAGCTTCCGATGCGGTCGCCCAGCTCTAGAGACTGCGCCGGATTCAGGGTGATCATTTTAAGCACTTCGTTTTCCGGGATATCGGTATACTTCAACACCTTGGCCGCCATGCGGAAAAGATAGCGGCCTTCGACCGGACTATCGGAGTTGATGACGATTTTGACGCCGGCGTCATGCATGATTTGCATGCCATAAGGACAGCCATCATAGGCCTCCTCCTTGAATCCCCACCAGTCGACCCAGCCTCCGTAAAAGACTCCTGCTTCTGCCATGATGTCTGCGACTTTATAACCATCTATGCAATGGCTTAACTGCAAAAGATCGATGTCGAACTCCTTGCAGAAATTGATGATCCATACGATTTCATCAGCGCGGTAGGCGTGGCAGTCGATGCTGAGCTTTTTCTCCAGCACCATCTTCAAGGTCTCCATCCCTAGGTCTTTTTTGGGAGGAGTCAAATCCTTTTTCCCAGACGCTTTGTCCTTATTGTACTTATCCCATTTGGCCTTATATTCTTTAGCTTCGATAAATGCTTTACGAGCCACATAAGCATTTCCCATTCGGGTGGAAGGGGATCGTCCTTTGCTGCCGTAGAGGCGCTTAGGATTTTCGCCCAAGGCCATCTTGAGCTGTTGGCGAACCCCAAGGATAATCAATTCTTTAACCATTCGATCATATTTGAGCTTGATGGTGACGTTCACGCCGCCGATGACATTGGCGCTTCCATGCATGGTCTTTACTGTGGTCACTCCGCCGGCCAGGGTCTTCCGGATGGAATCCGCCCCAGGTTCCAGGGCTTCCCACATCCAGATCTGGGGAGTGACCGGGTCTGTTGCTTCGTTTATATCTGTCAGGCCGATATGCGAATGGCTGTCGATGACCCCGGACATGATATACTTCCCGGTCACATCGATAACCTTGATCCCGCTAGGGATTTTGATATCCTTTCCCACAGCCGTTATCTTGCCATTCTGGATAACGACCGTACCGTTTTCGATGGTGCCATCCGTTATGGTCAGGATCGTGCCGCCTTTTAGGGCAAGATCCTGAGTCCAAACACAGGTGACCATCACGGCAAATGTGGCCAGAATCACGATGAATCTTCTGCCCATGCTTACCTCCTTTTTATTTTTTTCAAGTTGCTCCCTGAAAAGTTGCATGCTGTTTTTGTGACTTTTCCCATTTTCAGACGATATTAAATGCCAAATCAGAAGAAAAGTCAATCAGATGGTCAAATAAGAGGATGTTTGCGCATCACACCGATCTGACATGGCTTTTTTACATCCTGCAGAGGGATTTGACTCAGTTGCAGGGGCTCGGTTCATCAAACTCCTACCTTCCATCGATGAACACGGAGATTCTTAAATTTATCAGAATATTTTGATGTTGAAGACAAATTCCAAGAGCCAATTGATTCCCACAAATAAGATAGCCGCGGGGACAACAATTCTAATCCACCAATAGAGGAAAAGAGGGAAGGACTTTGCTCTCCCTTCTGACAGTTCTTTCAAGGACTCTGATCTTTTAATACACCAGGCTGCAGTGATGACTGCTAGAAGCGAGCCTAAAGCCTGCATGCCTGAACCGAAAATCAAATCCCAGGGGAGAAAAATC
>JAZFXQ010000050.1:0-7946 GCA_036448795.1 Candidatus Margulisiibacteriota bacterium
AAAAGCTAGTAAGAGCATAACCCCCTTTTTGCTTTCCCCTTTTATGATCTGTCCCAAGCCAATGACCAGAACAGAACAGATTGCTTGAATAAAATAAAACTTCATCCGGTTATATTATAACACAAAAGATTACGCTTGACCGCTCTTGAGCGATTTGATAAACTCCCTGCTATGAATTCTTTGAGGGAACGCATTGCGGTGGCCCGCGGCGAGAAAAATGCGGACATTGTTTTAAAGAACGCACAGCTCATCAATGTCTTTTCCAGGGAGATCTATTCCGCAGATGTGGCGCTTCATAAGGATCGGATCGCAGGAATAGGCGATTACTCCGGCGAGCAGGAAATTGATTTAAATGGCCGTTATATTACCCCCGGCTTTATTGATGCTCATCTCCATATTGAAAGCACTCTCCTTACTCCGGGGGAGCTTGCGCGCGCCATTGTTCCTCACGGTACAACTGCGATTATTGCCGATCCTCATGGGATCGCAAATGTTTTGGGGAAGTCAGGAATAAAGTATCTGATCGAGAGCAGTCTAGGACTTCCGTTGGATATCTATTTTACCGTTCCGAGCTGTGTGCCAACTTCGGATCTGGAAACATCCGGAGCGAGGTTGAAGGAAGAGGATATCCTTTCACTCTTAAAAAATGAGCGTGTTATCAGACTGGGGGAAATGATGAATTTTCCCGGGGTGCTTTCGGGAAAGAAGGAGGTCTTGGAGAAGATCGAAGCGGTCTGCGAGGCCGGGGTGGGGATGGAGGGGCATGCTCCGGGACTTACCGGAAAAGATCTAAATGCTTACATTGCGGCTGGAATGTCTTCGGATCATGAAACTGTCGAGCTTGAGGAGGCGCGCGAAAAAATGAAGGCCGGCATGCAGATCCTGGTCCGCGAGGGGTCTACGGCCAAGAATTTAGAGGCCATCCTCCCCTTGATTAATTCCTCGAATTCCAGATTTTTCTCTTTTTGCACGGATGATATTTATCCCAGGGATCTGGCTCAGGGGCACATAAACAAGATCATCAAAAAGGCGGTCTCTCTAAAACTTGATCCGGCCATAGCCGTGCAGATGGCAACCATCAACACCGCTTGGTATTACAACCTGAGGGGCTACGGTGCGGTCGCTCCGGGATATTTTGCGGATATAAATATCATTTCTAATCTAGAGGATTTTAATGTTGAAATGGTTTTTAAGCGGGGGAAAGTAGTAGCCCAACGCAAGAAACTGCTTTTTGAAATTAAACCAAAGAAAAACAAGGAAGTTCGAGATACTATCCATATTAAGACCTTTGAACCGGAGGCTTTAGATATCAAGGCCAAGGCTGACTACGCAAAGGCGATTGAGCTGGTTCCTGGACAGATCCTAACCAAGTCGATCGTAGTACCGGTCAAGAAAAAAGGAGAAGATGTTGTTTCCGATCCAGATAGCGATGTTCTGAAGCTGGCAGTGGTTGAAAGACATAAGGCAAGCGGAAACATCGGGTTGGGACTGGTCAAGGGTTTCGGTTTAAAGAAGGGAGCCCTGGCAACTTCGGTTGCGCATGATTCTCATAATATAATTTGTGTGGGGGTCGATGAGGAAGACATGATTTCAGCAGTCAGGCGAGTTGCTCGACTGGAGGGAGGGATGGTTGCGGTAAGGGGTGGATTGGTTCTGGCGGAACTTCCGCTTCCAATTGCCGGTCTCATTTCGGATGAACCCCTTAAGGATGTGCTTGAAAAGCTGAAGAAATTAGATAATGTGTTTGAGGAGCTGGAATGCGGGATTGAGCATCCCTTTGGAATTCTTTCATTTTTGGCTCTTCCGGTGATCCCTGAGCTGCGATTGACGGATAAGGGATTGGTGGATGTGGCAAAATTTAAGATCGTGAATCTTTTCGAATAAATATGACTTCAAAACTTAAAAATCCCAAGGTTTTAATCAGCCAGAGCAGAGCAAATAAAAAAGTCAAGGAACTGGCCCGAAAGATTTCCAGAAATTACAAAGGAAAGAAACTGGTTTTGGTGGGGGTTCTTAAAGGTGCTTTTGTCTTTATGGCAGATCTTTTAAGAGAGATAACCATTCCGCTGGAAATTGATTTTATCCAGGTTTCTAGCTACGGGGCCTCAAAAACTTCTTCGGGAGTGATAAAGATCAAGAAAGACATTGATCTGCCGATTGTCGGAAAAAATGTGCTTCTGGTGGAAGATATTATTGATTATGGATATACCTTGGATTATCTGATCAGATTTTTAAAGGCTAAAAAAGCGAAAAGTGTGGGGGTTTGTGTGATGCTGGATAAGCCGGCCCGGCGCAGGGTCGAGGTTCCGCTGGCTTATAAGGGATTTGAAGTGCCGGATAAGTTCATGGTTGGATACGGGCTGGACTTTGCCGAGAAATTCCGCAACCTTCCCTATGTCGGATGCCTTTCTTCCTAGAATAATTCCTGAAGGGTCTTTTTGAGCGCTTCTTTATCCGTAAGCCAGACCGAGCCCACTCCTTTGACAAATGAAACTTCTCCTGGAAGCATGCTTGTTTTTATATCCTCTGAAGATAACATGCGGGAAAGATTTAAGATCCGTATGGTTAAAGCCAGGGAAAGATCGGTCTCTACTTCCTGGAGCGCAGATCGGATGGCAAAAGGGGCCTTGAAGATGTTGGTCGGACTGGTTAGGGTTTTGCCGAGGGCTTTAAAGAAGATTTGTTGGCGTTCGATCCGGCCGATGTCTCCCCGGATCTTGTCTCTGTATCTTATGTAATCGTGGGCCTGTTTTCCGGAAAGCTTCTGCCAGCCCTTTTTCAAGTCTATTTTTAAGTTTTGGACGCGGTCCACATAGTGCATGTCTTCTTCCACAAAGAGATAAACTCCTCCTAAGAGATCGACCAGTTTGGTGACCGCGGTTGGCTTGGCCTCGATATAATAATCTATCTTTTGTAAAGTGAGGGCTGAAACCGATTGTTTAACCAAAGAAACGCCCCCATAAGCATTGGCTACATTGATCCTCTGCATCTCATGACCGGGTATGGAAAGATAGGTATCGCGGGGAATGGAAAGGATGTTCATCCGCCAGTGGATGGGGTCGATGTGGACGAGGAGGATGGTGTCTGCCCTTCCTTTAAGCCTGGGCATGGGTTTATGGGTCACGGCGTCGTAAGTGATGTCAGTACCTAGGATCAAAATATTGATGGGTTTTCTAATGATCCCAATTCTTAAGCTTTTGGGTATCGAGGATGGCAAGAAAATGTTTAGGTAAAAATACAGGATCCCAAGAGCAACCGCCAGAATTGCGGCGATTCTGACGAGGTCGATCTTGTTTGTCACTTCTTGGTGTAGCCGATAGGGATGATGTAGAGGGGATCCTGATTATCAGGTAAGTCCAGGTTCTTTTTAACGACATCATCCCAGAAAGCCCCGATCGGAACAGTGCCCAGTCCCAGAGCAACGGCCTGGAGATGGATGTTCTCGGCTACGTGACCGATCTCCATGCAGACATAACGAAAAGCACGTGCGCCATATTTGGCCTGGGTTATAGCGAAATTGCCTGAGATGATGATATCCACCGGTGCTTCTCGGATAAAGGATTGTCCAAGAGAGGCCCGGTTCAATGATGGACGTATGTCTTCCTCGGAAAGCTGTATGAGTTTATGTCCGTCTGGAATGTAACGGAAAACGCCATCCTTTTTGGCAACGTAGATATGAAGGGGGTAGAGGGCACCTGCAGAAGGCGCGGCCCGAAAACCAAAGCTTGTGTCGGTGATCCCCTGAGCAGCCCATAAAATTTGAGAGAGTTGCTCCATGCTAATGTCCTTATCTTTATCATAGCTTCGTTCAGATCTTCTTCTGAAAATGGATTCTTCTAATGATACTTTTCCTAGGATCTTTGGCTCAGGGAGTTCGATGATTTTTGCGGCCATAGCAGTTCCTCCAACAAGGGTTAGAATGATCAAAAAGGCAAGAATTTTTCGAAACATATAATGATTATAGCATTCTGGTTTTAGCAGAGCAAGCCCCGGGAAGCAAGGCTGCTCCCCGGGGAATGTTACATCAAACTTCGAGGAGTTCGGGGTTCTTGTCAGCAGCAGCTTTGGAAGCGGCCTTGTAGAACTTGGAGTCAAGCATCTGCATGTTGTCAACGACAACTTCGGTCGAGGTTCTTTTCTCGCCCTTCTTATTCTTGAAGCTGCGGATCTGCAACCTGCCTTCCACCGCAACCAATCTGCCTTTTTTCAGGTATTCGCCGCAAACCTTGGCCAGGCCTCCCCAGGCCACGCAGTTGATGAACTCGGCGTTGTCACTGCCGCTTCGATTAATCGCCAAGCAAAAATGAGTGACCGCGAGTTCTTTCTGAGTGTAGCGCACCACGGGGTCGGCTGTGAGGCGACCCGCGAGGATCGATCTGTTCAAACCACCTGTCATGTTCTTTCACCTCCTTCCTTGCTGAGCATTCTTTCTGTAGAGGTAGTAGCAATCTTATTGCCAGGGGTATGTGGGATGCGGGACGAGGGATGTGGGAAGGGAAGTGTCGGGATTACGACAGTTCATGCTATAATTAAAACATGCGTCGGGTTGTTTATCTGTTACTGGGACTACTTCTTTTTGTCGCGTTAGCAGAAGCTATCCAGCTTACCCGCCCTTTTTCTAAGGTTTCGGATGCCTTGAAAATGATACGCGAGGCAAATCTTTCCAAATTCAAGGCGAAGTATTGGAGAAAATTAGAAGATGAGGTGGTCCAGTGTCAGCTCTGTCCGAATTTGTGCATCCTTCCGAACTTGGCACGCGGCAAGTGCGGGGTTCGCATAAACATTAAAGGGAAACTTTATTCTCTGGTTTACGGTAAACCGGTTGCGGTCCATATTGATCCGATAGAAAAGAAACCCCTTTCCCATTTCTTGCCCGGGACGCCTGTTTTTTCAATTGCAACCGCAGGCTGCAATCTGGGCTGCATCTTCTGTCAAAACTGGCAGATCTCTCAAGTTAAACCGGAAGAGGCCGATCATTATAATCTTTCTCCTGAACAAATAGTTGCTCTTGCCAAGAAATATAATTGTCCCTCCATTGCTTACACTTATACTGAGCCGACCATCTTTTATGAATACATGTTAGATACGGCCAAATTAGCTAGGAAAACCGGCATAAAAAATGTCATGCACTCTTGCGGCTACATCAATCCCAAGCCGCTTAAAGAATTATTAAAGTATATGGATGCGGCCAATATAGATCTGAAAGCATTTTCTGAAGAGTACTATCAGGAGATGTGCTTTGGCCGACTTGAGCCGGTGCTTACAACCCTTAAGGTCATAAAAGAGGAGGGAGTCTGGTTAGAGATCACAAACCTGATCGTTCCGGGAAAAAACGATGACCCCAAGATGATCCGGAAAATGGTCAAGTGGATCAAAAAGAATCTTGGCCCGGATGTTCCGCTTTACTTTGGTGCTTTTCATCCGCATTATAAATTAAAAGGTGTTCCACCCACACCGGTCAAGACCTTGGAGATGGCCTATAAGATCGCCCAAGAAGAGGGTTTGAACTATGTTTACATTGGAAATGTTTATGGGCATATGACAGAAAATACTTATTGTCCGAAATGCGGAAAAGTTGTAATTAAGCGACAGGGATATAAGATCCTGGAAAATAATCTGAAGAACGGGAGATGTAGGTTTTGCGGAGAAAAGATACCGGGAGTTTGGAAATGACGAATTGCCAATTATTCAATGATGAAATAATTCCCAATTTACCAAACCCCAATTTGGGGATTGGAATTTCGGATTTATTTCGCCATTCTGGTTTCGTCATTCGGGTTTTGATCTGTAGCATTGTTTTGATACTTTTAGGTTCAATCCCTGCTACGGCCTTCTTTGCGGATGTTCGAAAGCCGGCTGTGGCCGGGATGTTTTATCCTGGAACAAGATCCGAACTTTCAAAGCAGATCAACCAGTTCCTTGATAATGTTAAATATCAGAGAGTCCAGGGCAAATTGATCGCCTTGATCGTCCCCCACGCGGGTTATGATTATTCCGGTCAGGTGGCAGCCTATGCTTATAAAGAATTAGAGGGCAGGCAATTCAAGCGGATAATTCTTATAGGTGCCAGCCACCACATGCAGTTTGACGGAATATCAATAGGCGAGTTTGATTATTATGAAACACCGCTTGGAAGAGTCAAAGTTGACCGTGATCTTGCCGGGAAAATTATTGAGAGCAGTCAAAAGATAAGTTTTATGAGGGAAGCGCACCTCAAAGAGCATTCTTTGGAAGTACAGCTTCCATTTTTGCAAACAGTTCTGAAGAAAGACTTCAAGATCGTTCCCATTATCTTTGGAAATGCCTCTTTTAGGAATTGTCAGATTTTGGCCATGTCATTGGTAAAATTGGTGGATGAGGAGACCTTAATTGTGTGCAGCACGGATTGGTCGCATTATCATGATTATGAGACCGCGACCAGGATGGACAAGAAGGGTATTCACGCGGTTCTCAAAGGTGATATTGAAGAGTTTGTTAGATTGTTAGAGGCGGGGAGCTGTGAGGCTTGTGGTATTCCAGCCATAATTACGACCATGCTGGTTGCTCCTTCTGTGGGAGCGAACAAAACCCAGCTTTTGAAGTATGCAAATTCAGGTGATGTTACTGGTGACAGGTCAAGGGTGGTAGGTTATGCAGCCATTGCTTATTCCTATGAATCATCACCCTTATCACCCAAAGAGAAAGCAAAGCTGCTTGAGATCGCCAGGGAAGCTTTAGAAAAGCATCTTTCCAAGAAAAAGGTCCCAGAGCTAAAAATTGACAAAGGAATATTAGCCGAAAGAAGAGGGGCATTCGTCACTCTCACCAAGAAGGGAAGATTGAGAGGATGTATCGGCTATATTAAGCCGGTTAAGCCCCTGGCTGAGGCAGTCCAGGAGATGGCCATAGCTGCGGCGACCAGGGATATGCGGTTCCAGCCAGTAACAAGGAATGAATTGAAAGAAATAGAAATTGAAATATCGGTGCTTTCAAAATTGCAGAAAGTAGAGAATATAAACGAGATCAAGATAGGCCGGGATGGTTTGTACATTGTTAAGGGATGGCGAACCGGTCTTCTGCTTCCTCAGGTGGCAGTAGAGTGGGGATGGAATCGCAAACAATTCTTGGAGCAGGTCTGTCAAAAAGCTGGATTGCCTAAGCATGCTTGGAAAGATAAGGAGACTGTTCTTTATCGATTTTCCGCTGAGATTTTTCAGGAGTAGGACATAACCAAGGCAGCTGCAGCCAATGTAATTGCCACTCCAAATGTGTTTAGAATTCCAAATATTGGTATAAATAGGATCGTGGTTATGATGGCTGCCAGTGCTCCACCTAAAAGGTCTGATCCGTATAAGATCCCAGCCAAGCTGCCGATCTCAGATCTATATTTTTCGTGAATTTTTACCGCCAGAGGAAAGGCCGCTCCGATCGGAAGAGATACAAGGAATGAGGCCAGCGGGAGCGGAAAAATTTTCAGCAAGATAAAGATCATAGCTATGTTAAGAAGCAACAACCAGAGCAGGTTCTTTAGCATACGAAGTGGATCTTTAATTTGATCGTATTGTCTGTAGATCAAGAAACTTCCCATGGCTAGACCCGCTATAAAAGCTGTGGTCAAGAGTCCAATGATCTGGTAGACATAGCCATGCAGAGACTGGAAAGTATAGATCACGATCAATTGCACGCACATTCCGGTGAATCCAAGCAGAGAAATGATAACGGGTAAGATAATTCGTTTTGCCTTCAAAGAGATAAGTTTAACCGCTGCAAATATTGCAACTAAAATTAACAAGAAATATGTGAAATTGAGTTTCATCATCGCGTAGAAGAAATTTTTAAGTGGTGAATAAAAATAACTTGTCCAGATGAGCAGTTCGAAATAATAGGAGATCGGTTTAAGGTCCGTGTTTAGGGGAGTTGAATCCTTAAAGCTTACGGCTTCTTTAACATATTTGACTTTATCCGGC
>JAZFXQ010000051.1:0-2122 GCA_036448795.1 Candidatus Margulisiibacteriota bacterium
GATCTCCGTACTGGGACATATAGTCTTTGACCTGGGACCAATCTCCCGAAAAATCTGCATAATTATCTATGTTTATATCATTTACATCATAATCATCCAAATTTACCGCATCTGGATCCAGATCTTCAACCGAGGCCCCTTCAAATACCTTATTGAACCACTCATTCAGATCCAAAGCCTGGTCTGCGCCAGCGACCTCCTGATCAGTAAAATGATTCCCCTCGCCAGCGGCGGGATGGAAGTTTAGGTTTTGGGCGCTCCCTCCGTTAAATGTGCCCCAAATTGTATCGCCAAGTTTTTGAGTATGCAATTGACCAAAACTGGGCTGACCATTCTCTTGGAGCTCCCCAAACTCTGTTAAAGCCTCGGTATACTCGTCAGTATATGATATAGGCTTCCCATTCTCATCCCTTTCAACTACATGATCTCCGATACATTCGTGTTGCAAATATTTAGAGAAAAATTTAAACATTTCCGCAAGGTAATTTACATTTCTAATGTGTCTTTGATAGGTCTCTGGATTTTCTTTGCTGTGGCGGTAAATTCTTGTGTCGTCAGTAAGCTTAATTCTAGCGGGAGGTAGGGGACTGCTAAAGCTGTATTTAAACATTTAGATTACCTAAACAGAGCTAAACGCCCTGCCCATATCCTTCTCCATAGCAGCCATATTGCTCTCTGTCTCGATAAAGAAACCAAGCATTTTATCTATTTCGCTAAGCTGCAGCTGAAAAAGGGTGGTTCCTATAAACGACATTTTATCCTCATCATCAAGCTGAATGCCCCGGACCGTAGTTGGACCGGGAGTGGCATATTCCCAAAGGAGGCTGCTCATTTCAGAATAGAAATCTCTGGCGATCCCCTTAAGATCCCCACCCGGGATATTCTGCATCGAATTTTGGCCTGAGACTGATGAAATATACATTGTTTTTTTACCTCCTTATAATACTCGAAATCTGATGTCTATTATAAGGAGGTCCCCCGTTCCGGGGGACCTCGCCCTTTTACTTAAGCCTTGTAGGCTCGGACAAGTTTTGCTGCCTGGGCGTTCTCCTTTTCAACAGTTGTTGCTAGGTTGTTACCCATAGCATCAATCATTCTGTTGTTTTCTCCAATTACTACCATACCTACTGAATCGCCCACGTTAATCGTCCTGCCATTTACGCAGGACCATATCCCTTCTTCGTCAATTTTGCTTTCATCTATAGGATTATTGCTGGCATCTCCGAAGTGTTCGATCTCTAAACCATTCTCATTGACTGAACCAGCATCGGAAGCCCCTTCCTCGTCTGTCCCCATTGCCTCGACCATGTTATCAAATACCTGATCGAGTTTATGTTCCATCACCTCTGCCAACGCGATCTTTGCGCTTCCTAAAGCTTGACTAAGTTGTTCTCCGCTCATATCTTTTCACCTCCTTTTTTCCTAAATTTTCACCCTTCCCCTTGCGGGGAAATCATCGGTTAAGTCATCAAATATATGGATCCAAGATTCCCAAAATGCTGATGTTGTGCTTCAACTGTTAAAGAACTGTCTTGTGATTGGATCCCCGGGATCATCATCTTATTATCATTGCCAGCAAGCTTAAGTCCCGGGAGTTTTTCCCCAACTAGATCAAGAAGCAAGCCGGTGATTTGTCCCTCGGGACTCTCAGGCAGACTTCCTATTTGCTTCGTGCTTTGATCGATTGAATTCATTGTTGTCATTTTGCTCTCTCCACTTGTATTATCGTAACCGGCAAGCCAAAACTTGCATCAAAATCCTATTTTTTCTTAAGGAATTTTCTAAAGATCCTGACAATCTCGTCATAGGGGTCTTCATGCAATTTTTCATCAGGATCCTCCGCCCACAAATCCTCGAATTTCCATTTGGAAAAGTTAAGCTCGGCAGCGGCCTTGTCATTAAGGATCGCAACCTGCCGCGGCATATAGTTTTTAAAAGTTTCCATGAATTTTGAAGGGGCTTGGGCATGCGCCTCTTTTTTGGCTACCTGATTTAATAAGCTGTTATTTAGATTTGCGATTCCGGCTTGTCCTATCATTTTATCTCCTCATAACCTGGTGTGTGTCTCCACTTATATTATCGCGATAAGGAAGGGAAAACTTGCATGGTTTTCTATGCTTAT
>JAZFXQ010000052.1:0-6252 GCA_036448795.1 Candidatus Margulisiibacteriota bacterium
GGTTTGCCCATAAAACAGTTTCGCACATCCTCAACAGATTGATAAAAAAGGAGATTGTAGTTAATAAAGATAATCGTGGTTATGTGTTATCAAAAAAATGGAGGCCAAAGCCATTGGAGTTTTGGGCTTTTGAGCTCAAAATTAACAATTGGAAGCGAGCGCTCTTTCAAGCTTTGCGGTATAAAACTTTCGCAAGTCGAATTATGATTGTGTTCCCGATGAATAAAGAAAAATTGATTGCTAAAAATGTTGATAAGTTTAATAAATTAAAATTAGGTATTATGCTATTTAATGCCTATGATAAGAGCTACAAAATATTGGTGCGCCCACCAAAAACACACCCGTCTTCAAGAATGCACCACCTTTTCATGCTTACAAAAATATTATCTAAAAGTATTGATTAAGGTTATATGGTGTCTGGTATATAGCCAGCCAGAGGCCCAACTTTCCGCATCCTTAAAAGCCCTTTATAGAAAAAAGCAAGCCTAAGCATAAAATTAAATCTTCAAAACTGAAATTCTCCTCAGTTTTTTGCGATAAAAAGACATGAAAAAGTCAGTTTCTGGAGCAACTCCTCAAAGAGTATATCCAAGATTTAAGGTTGATCGGGCAAAGCTTCAAGCGCGGATGAAGGCTTTTGATATGGATTCCGCGACCAGGGTTATTTCCGGCAGGTTCCCAAGTTTTAATCTGCAGGGCCTGGCTGCTTTAGAACAAATCTCTGCCAGGATCGTTTCAAAACCCAATCCAGGTGGTTGGCCCAGTGTCTGGCATACGGTTAATTTTAAATATGCCAGGGAAGGTAAAATAGTAGAGACAGACTTCATGTTGTCAGAATCGCTGGACAGTGAAAATGTTACATTCGACGGCTTATATCCTGATCTGCCGCGAAGGCAAGGCCTGGGTGGAACAATCTTTGGTTTAATGATCATTCGCGGGAATACTTTTGCGGGAAAGGAAATTGAATTGACCAGCATCAGGCCGAATTCAAGACAGATGTTGGGACGGATGCAGCGCGAATTTCGGATATCTGTTCGAGGGGATTGGTCCAGTGAATCGGACAATGCTTATATAACTCCCCCGGAGTTGTCGCTTGAAGAGCTTGCTGCTGTCGAATGGTATTGGACAGAAGCTTTGCATTGTCCGGCGCCTATCGCATAACGCCCCTCGCACTACTTTTCCCACCTCGCCCGACGCCCAACGCACGATGTTCCCATCTACGCCCTTTATAGAAAAAAGTGACTCGACTCCCTCTCGACTCACTCACTTGCTTCGACTCGCTACGCTCGCTCGGGATCTCTCAGGACAAGTACCTCGACTCTAATTCAACCGCCTTCCCATTGATTGTAAACATCCTAAAAGTTATAATACCCAGCATGGAAGATAAAGTAATAAGCCTGAACTTAGGCGATTACGAAAAGCGCGGCCTTTACATCATTTTCAAAGATGGAAGCCGGCTTGATCTGTCCGACGAACTGGTTGAAAAGATCACCAGAGAGTACTGGGAAGATCCCGCCAGGATCCCGCCTGAAGTCAAAAAAGCGATCGATTTTCAAAGATGCCCGTTCTGCCCGCTCGAATCTGAAGGCGGGTTTTGCAACGCCCTCCGTCCCCTATTGCCCTTTCTGGAGATCGTGGACAGATACGTCTCTCATGATAAAGTAATTGCGGTCTATAAAGGGCACCGAAAAGAAATATATCGCATTGCTGACTCAAGCATGCAAGCCGCGCTCCTTCATCTTTCCATATTAAGCTTAATGCATCACTGCCAGGCCGCCCTCCCCTATCGCAAATATTTTTACGGGGTAAACCCTCTCATGAGCGCCAAGGAAGCCAGCGCCCGGATTTACATGAATATCTTCTGGGAAAACAAAGGCGACAAAGAGTTGGTGAATAAAATAATCTCGGAGTTCAAAATCAAGCTTACCGCTGCCAGCAAAAATGAAATGAAAAGATTAAGCCTGATCTGCAAGAATGACGCATTTATTAACGCTGTGGTCAAGACCCAGTTGATCTCCGAATTCCTTTCCCTGGATTACGATAAAATACTTGAAGATGCATTTCAGCGGATCGAGCTGGAAAATAAGTCCTGATCTCGGATTTAAAAAAGCCCTTTATAGAAAAAAGCAAGCCGCGGAGCTGCCTTCGCCAGGGCTTCGGCAAAGAGCATTGACATCTATAATATTTTTGTTACACTTTAAATAGGTTAATTAATGAACGTATTTATAACTATAGACGCGGCTTCAACTATGAGCGCCGTTTCAACTATGAGCGCGGTTTCTACTATAGACGCGGTTTCAACTATGGGCGCGGTTTCTACTAT
This sequence comes from Candidatus Margulisiibacteriota bacterium, assembly GCA_036448795.1. Taxonomy (GTDB): domain Bacteria; phylum Margulisbacteria; class WOR-1; order O2-12-FULL-45-9; family O2-12-FULL-45-9; genus JAZFXQ01. Next base: position 2,324 of record JAZFXQ010000052.1, read on the forward strand.
AGACGCGGTTTCTACTATGGGCGCGGTTTCAATCCTGGAAACCGAAATTTTCCAAGGGATTCCCCTTTGGTTAATTTTGTTAGGCATTTCCATGTCCCTTGTTATTGTACTGTGGGTTTTGATGATCTCATGGACATTCCATGCTAAAAATGTGGTCAGAAAAAGAGAGCATCATCCGCCGTCCTCTCACGAAGTAGTGATAGAGCTTCAAAGAGAACTCCTGAAAAGCATGGCATCGTCTAGCAAGCAAACCTGGCTCCAGATTATGCTGACAATATTCTTTATTAGTGTATCGATTTTAGGCGGCGCGGTTGTGCTGGGCTTTTTCCAGAACATCAAGGACTTTTGCGAGCCGTGGGTCGCTCAGATTATTGAATATATAGTGAAATTACTTTCGCAATAGTCAGGGACAAAACCAATATCCTGATAACCTGATATCCTCAAACATCGCCCTTTATCCAAAAAATCAAAAAAGGCAAAGGCCCCAGGCCGTGGAAGATCTATAACACGGAGACCGGGAAGCTGGTCGGCAGTTCAATCACAAAGAAGAAGGCCGAGGCATGCGTGCGCGCGAGGCTGGGAGCGAGTCATGGGTGGAAAAACACGAAGAGATCTCTTTGACAACTATTTCAGATTAATCTACTAGTGCTTTCGATAGAAAATCTCTAAACCAGGCAATTCCTTTTCTAAAGATTCCACTTGTTTATGACTGACAGGGGTATAGTATAAATTAAGCGTCCGCAATTTGGTCAGCCCTTGTAAGGGGCTGATATCTTTGATGCCAGAATTCCATTCTAAATAAAGCTCCTGCAGATTGATCAGTCCTTTTAAGGGACTGAGATTACTGACTTTGGTCTCCTTTAAATAAAGCTTCTGCAGATTGATCAGTCCTTTTAAGGGACTGAGATCGCTGACTTTGGTCTCCTCTAAATTAAGCTCCTGCAGATTGATCAGTCCTTTTAAGGGAATGAGATCACTGACTTTGGTTCCCCGCAAAGTAAGCTTCCGCAATCTGGTCAGCCCTTTCATATCACTAATATCGCTGATTTCTTTTTCGAACCGCAAATCAAGCGTAGTTATATATCCATCTTCTATTATGGCATTGTCCAAAATATATTCCGAACTCCTGTTGCTCTTAGAAGCTAACTTTTGCAAGCACTCTAGCTGGCTCTTTTTTATATTTATATTGACAGATGATGCTCTTTCTATTTCTATCAAAGGGTCAATTCTTACCATGTTTACAAAGGCCTTAAAATCTTTATCATTCAGATCTGGAACTTCTTTCCGGCAGAGTGTTTCATCGTCTTCATCTTTATTTAAAGCCTTTAGAGCTGGCCGCAAACCTGGTTTAACCTCACTAAAATTTATACACATTTCTCCCATTTTATTTTCCTCCTTGCCCTGAGCGAGTCCCGATTTATCGGGACGAGTCGAAGGGCTCCTATAATTATTATCAGCCCTTTTTTCGATAAATTTCACTTTTTTAATGGGAATATATGATGTGATGCGTGCGCGCGAGGCTGGGAGCGAGTCATGGATGGAAAGCGAGGGGGAGAAAATGACGAATGCCTGACTTTAGTCGATATGGCTGAGGTTACTAAGCTTTTGCAGAAAATCAGACATTTCCCTGCGCCCGGCTCGGGTATGGAAAAAATAATAAATTATGCCCATCAAAACTTCCCTTTCCCACGTGCCCCCCGCGTATAAGCCCTCGACCTCTTCGACTAACTTAATTGGAAGCTCGCTGCGCTGGAATAATTCTGAGTTATAAAAAAGAATGCGTTCGAAGCGAGAACCAACTTTGGGATCTGATCCCTTTGTTTCCAGCATATCCGCCAGCTTCTCCCGGATCCATTCTCGGGATTCATAAGGCGCGATAAAGAACGCATTCTCCAGATCGACCGGCCCCTTGGCGGTATATTCCTCATCCCACTCGTTTTTTTTCCCCTTCAAGTCAAAAGCCTCAGGCTCGGCGGCGGCCCAGTCGGCGATCGGAATGAGGATCCCGGCATTTCCATAATAACCATCCAGTATTCCCCATTTGCTGAATACGTAATCCCTGGGTACGCGATCTTCTTTATCGACAAATCTAAATCTGCTGTCTTCTTCCATGGCAATTTGTTCAGCGACCGATTTAGGAAAAAGCGGCTCTACTCCCACCGCCTCTTCCAGTATACTTTTTACTTCCGCCTCGATCGCGTCGTCCTCTTCCCATTCGGACTCCAATAGGATCCTTTGAACACTCCGTTTTCCAAAGCTTGCTTCACCGGAGCCGCTCTCCACCCCTGAAATACCATTTTTGGCAACGGCCGCTTCAGAATAGAGCCTTTTCAAGAGCAGGGCCCGGGGCAGGTTGTAACCGAGCGTGGCATGACCCATATAATCCAGTCTCCCCACGGCAAGATCCACCTCTTCGATCTGCGGCAGATATTTTTTCAAAAGCTCGACCACCATGATATCGGCCAGCTCCGTGATATAATCGCTCAAAAAGCGTTCATTCAGCAAATTATCCTTTATTTTTTTTCTGAGAGAGCCGATGGTCATCTTTTGCTTTTTGATGCCCAGATTTCCGGCGATCTCCCATAATTCTTCCAGGGTGAAACCTCTTAGATCAACCTTTGCTCCATAAGCGCCTCCCTCCTCCTCAAATCCTTCCATTACTGCTAAAAAAACATCCTTACATATGCGACTTTTTATGCCCCGATACGGACAAGAGGGATCTGGATTTCCGAATACCTGCTGGGGAATAAAATCCGTGTAGTCATGCTCGAGGTAGCCGCGGGCGATCTCTGAGAATTTCTTTTCAACCGCAACCTCCACCTTGGCCTTCACGATCTCCCGAAGAGGAAAACTGGAGAGTTTTATCAGACGTGGCAGCCAGGGGAGCATCTTCCTTGAAAGCTCTCTTGAAAATTTAATTTTTCTGAGGCCGATTCCGACCCTCGGTATTCCGGGGCTCATAAAGTTTCCTCCATTATATATATCGACACATTTCGGAAGAAATTTCGGCTGGCTTAAGAATAAAATCTGGGTTTTTATAGGAAAATCAAGCTCTGGGGCAGATTCTAAATCCGAGGGAACTTATAAATTCGAATTTGTTGTATAATATCTTCATGGAAGACCAGATGATCTACTTCTTTGAAATCTACGGCACCCTGCCGCGGGCCGGGCCCGGAGATGACGCCTCGATCCGAAAAGCCTATCAGATGATGAAAGATGTGCCGGAAAAGCCAAGCATCCTGGATATTGGCTGCGGGCCGGGAATGCAGACCATGGAATTGGCCCGGCTCTCCAGGGGCAAGATCATCGCCCTGGATAACCACCAGCCCTTCCTGGATAAGATCAATAAGGATGCTAAAACATTTGGTCTTTCACCCTATATCGAGACCCTTAACCAGGACATGAATACTATGGACTTTAAGCCGGAAAGTTTTGATATCATCTGGGTCGAAGGCGCACTCTACCAGATGGGATTTGAGAACGGTCTTAAAGCTTGCCGGACCATGCTCAAGAAGAACGGATATATCGGCGCTACGGAACTGGTCTGGCTTAAAGATCATCCTTCGCCCCAAGCCCGCGAGTGGGCCAAGGAATATGCGGCCATGAAGAACGTGCCGGATAATCTTTTGCTCTTCAAAAACAACGGCTATGAAGTGATCGGCCACTTTACTCTGCCGGTTTCCTCCTGGTTTACGAACTACTATGACCCCATGCAGGTCAGGATCAATGAATTAAGAAATAAATATAAGGATAATACGACCGCCATGGAGGTCATCGATTCCGCCCAGCTTGAGATCAACGGCTTCAAAAAATGCTCGGGAGAACTTGGCTACGAATTTTTTATCGCGAGGAAGGGGCTAGGGACTGGGGGCACGATTAGAAGTCTGGGGTTATGGCGACAGCACAGTTATATTCGGCAATAGGGTTAA
>JAZFXQ010000053.1:0-10048 GCA_036448795.1 Candidatus Margulisiibacteriota bacterium
AGCTTTATTAATTTAGTGATTTGTCCGTCCAGGGCTTTATCCGCCGCGCCGGTTGCCCCACCCGGAACCTTGACTCCCTCAAACAGATTTAATATCAAAACATCACATTTAATTTCAGCCAAGGAAACATTTTCAAGTTTTGTTTTCATAATCCTCTTTTCTCCTTTCTCTTTTGTTCTTTCCACTCATCATAGACCTTTTTTAGCTCTGTTTCCGCCAGGCTTTTTTCCTTTTTAACCTTCCAGACATTCAAAAGAAAACCAATGGTTGCCCCCACGAACAGCCCAAAAACACCCAGCAGAAAATATCCAAAAAGCCCCCCCACAATTGTACCAAAAACGGTCAAAAAAGTTCCCCCAAAAATTATGGTTAAGAGAATGGCTGCAGCACACAGGGCAAAAAGCATAATGGAAAAATTGCGAGGATTGATTTTGGGTTTCCAGCGCCTCTCATATCTTGGCCACCCCTCCAGGACCAGTCTGGTTATGGCGGTTGACCCGATAAAAACGCCTTTCGATATTTCTCCCCTTCCAAGCGATGGGAAGATGCCCCATTCCAAACTCTCTTTGACCGAAGGGGTCAGAATATGATCCACCCCCTCTCCAGCAATGACCTTTACTTCGCGATCAAGAATGACGACCAGTAATAATATCCCGTGATCCAGCCCCTTTGCCTTTCTTCCAACGTCCCATACATCATACAATTTTCTCCCGTAGGTTTCGGCATCCAGGGGGTCTGTGCTGCGAAGCACCGCTACCTCAAAATTGATGGAGGTGATCCTTCTCAATTCTTTGGCAAGCTCAGCGATCTTAGTCTTGGTCTCAAGATCAACATCCCCAAAGTAATCCGTGACCGTATTCTGTTTTTCAGGAAAGGTGATTTCTTGGGAATGGACCGGCAAAACAAGAAAAAAGAGTATTACGAGAATAATAGAAAGACTTCTCATTTAAAAAAAATGGCGATCTCTCTTTGGGCTGACTGGGGGCTGTCCGATCCATGCACCAGATTCTTGATAATGCCCTCTGCGTTTAACACATTCTCTTCTCTTAAGTCGCCGCGGATAGTTTTAGGTCCTGCTTCGCGGGGATCGGTAGCTCCCATAAGTTCCCGCAGCCGGGCAATAGCATCTTGGCCCTCGACCACACCGCAGATCGCTTCTCCGGAAGTAATAAATCGGATGAGGCCCGGATAGAATTTCTTCCCAAGGTGAGGTGAATAAAGATCCGCGGCCTGGTTCTCGGTTAAGGCGAGCTTCTTTTTTTGAACAACCTTTAAACCTGACTCTTCGATTCTCTCAAAGATCTCTTTTTCCAGCCCGCGGGAAACCCCATCAGGCTTTAGCATGAAGAAGGTTCTTTCGAGCACGTTTAATGGCCTCTTTCACCCGCTTGGGGGCTGTTCCGCCGGAAATATCCTTGCTGGAAACCGAACTTTCTGAAGAAAGGATGCGTGTCACGTCATAGCTAAAAGCATCTGAAAACTGCTTGAGCTGCTGAAGCGAAAGATATTCCAGCTGCATGTTCGACTCCTCACAATAGGAAACGATCTTGCCCACGATGTGATGCGCTTCCCGGAAGGGAACCCCGCGCCGCACCAGATAGCAAGCCAGATCCGTAGCAGTTAAGAAACCCTTCTTAGCTGATTTTCCCATCACTTCAGCATTGATCTTTGTGGTCCGGATCATTTCTTCAAAAATAGAAAGAACGGCCTTGACCGTATCCATGACGTCAAAAACCGCTTCCTTATCTTCCTGCATGTCACGATTATACGCCAGGGGAAGGGCCTTCATCATGGCCAGCAGAGAAAAGAGATGCCCATAGACCCGGCCGGTCTTTCCCCGCACCAGTTCGGCAATATCCGGGTTCTTTTTCTGGGGCATGATCGAAGATCCGGTAGTGAATTTATCTGAAAGCTCGATAAACCCAAATTCGTAGGTTGACCAGATGATGAGCTCTTCTGAAAATCTGGAAAGATGCATCATCAGAAGCGATGCGGCCGCCACAAAATCTATGACAAAATCTCGATCTGAAACCGCGTCCATGCTGTTCTTTGAGATCTTTGAAAACCCGAGCTCTTTTGCCAATCCTTCGCGGTCGACCTTAAAATTTGTTCCAGCCAGAGCTCCTGAACCAAGGGGCAGAACATCTGCTTCTTCACCGGTTTTAAGGAATCTCTCCCTATCCCTTTCCAGCATTTCAAAATAGGCCAGCAGATGATGCGAAAAAAGAACGGGCTGAGCCCGCTGCAAATGGGTATAGCCCGGCATGATCACCTTTAAATTGACTTCTGCCAGATCCAGGAGGGCTTCCTGCATTTTCTTGATCAGGAAAATGATTTCCGTGACCTCATACTTGATGTACATCCTGAGATCAGTGGCCACCTGATCATTGCGCGAGCGTCCGGAATGCAGTTTCTTTCCCATGTCTCCGACCTTTTCGATCAAAAGGCTTTCGATATTCATGTGCAGGTCTTCCAGCTCGGGTTTAAGTTTTATCTTTCCGGCTCCAATTCCTTTTAAAATTACCTCCAGGGCTTTGATGATCCTTTTGCATTCCTTTCCGGTTAATAGCCGGACCTGGAAGAGTGCCCGCGCGTAGGCTATGCTCTGAATGATGTCCTGCTTGTAAAGTCTGACGTCATAATGGACCGAGCTTGAAAACTCTTCCGCGGATTTTGCCAAGGACTCGCGGAACCTCCCGGACCAGGGTTTTTTAAGTTTTTTTCTTCTTTTGATTTTTCTTTTCTTTTTTTTCATTTGAAGCCTCCCAGTAATGTAGCGGCGATCTTTAGATCGCCATAAAATGGAGGTCTAAAGACCTCCGCTACTTTTTTAATTTTGCTCGAACCTTAATCGGCAAACCAAAAAGATTGATAAACCCTTCCGCATCCTTTTGATTGTAGACTTCTTCCTTTTCAAAGGTCGCCAGCTCTGGCTGATATAAGGAATTGGGGGACTTTCGGCCAACTACGGTGCAGTTTCCTTTATACAATTTAAGCCGCACCACTCCACTCACCGCCTCCTGGGTCTTATTGATAAAAGCATCCAGGGCTTCTTTTAAAGGGGTGAACCACTGTCCATAATAGACCAGCTCGGCATAGCGCTGCGCAACTACCTGCTTGTAATGCAAAGTATCGCGGTCAAGAGTTATGGATTCCAAAGCCTGATGGGCTTTGTACAAAATTGTTCCGCCCGGGGTTTCATAGACTCCGCGGGATTTGATCCCCACCAGCCGGTTTTCAACCAGGTCTACCCGCCCGATGCCATGTTTTCCGCCTATCTCATTCAACTTCTCTATCAATTTATAACCAGAGGAGCGGATTCCGTTAAGCTTGACCGGGATCCCTTTTTCAAATTCGATCTCTAAATAAGCTGGTTTTTGAGGGGCCTTTTCCGGCGAAACCGTTAAAACGAACATCTCCTCCTGGGGCTCAAACCAGGGATCTTCCAGGATTCCTCCCTCGTAGCTGATGTGCCAGAGATTGCGGTCTGAAGAATAGGGTTTGTCTTTGGTCACCGGGACCGGGATCTTGCGCTTTTTTGCGTATCCGATCTCTTCCTGTCGTCCCTTAAGCTCCCACTCCCGCCAGGGAGCAATGATCTTAAGATCCGGCGCCAGGGCTTTATAAGTCAATTCAAAGCGCACCTGATCATTTCCTTTGCCGGTTGCCCCGTGCGCCAGGGCATCCGCTTTTTCCTTTTTAGCGATCTCAATCTGCTTTTTGGCAATGAGCGGCCGGGCAACTGAGGTTCCCAAAAGATACTGGCCTTCGTAGACTGCTCCAGACTTAAGCATGGGGAAAAGGAAGTCTTCTGCAAATTCCTGTTTAAGGTCTTCAATGTAAACCTTGGAAGCTCCGGTCTTTAAAGCCTTCTCTTTTAATCCCTTGAGCTCTTCTTCCTGACCAAGATCCGCGGCAAAAGCGATCACATCGCATTTATAATTTTCCTTGAGCCAGGGTATCATGACCGAAGTGTCCAATCCGCCTGAATATGCCAGGACCACTTTTTTGACCATTATATTCCTCCCAAAAGCAAAGTCAGGATCGCTTTCTGCAAATGGAGCCGGTTCTCGGCCTGATCAAAGACCACTGAATTCGGTCCATCCAGGACCTCATCCGTGATCTCTTCGCCGCGATGCGCGGGCAGGCAGTGCATGATTATCGCATCACTTTTTGCCAAACCAACCAGCTGCTGATTAACCTGGAATTTTTTAAAAGCCTTTTTGCGCTTCTTGCCTTCTTTTTCCTGCCCCATCGAGGCCCACACGTCGGTATAGATCACGTCCGCATCCTTGGCCGCGATGACCGGGTCATTCAAAATGTCGATCTCGATCCCCGATCCCTTGCCATCTTCAAAGGCAAGCTTGGCCATCTTTTCGTTGGGTTCATAACCTTGCGGCGCGGCAATGGTCAGATTCATGCCGACCTTGGCCGCGGCAAACATCAGGGAATGGCAGACATTATTGCCGTCGCCGATATAAGCGAATTTCAATCCCTTAAGGTCACCCTTCTTCTCCTTTACGGTGAAGAAATCCGCCAAGGCCTGGCAGGGATGCAGCAGATCGGTAAGGCCGTTGATTACCGGAACTGTGGCAAAGCGGGCAAACTCCAGAATATCGCTGTGATGAAAGGTGCGCAGCATGACCCCATCCACGTAGCGCGAAAGGGTTTGTGCCACATCGGAAATGGCTTCCCGCACACCAAGCTGAACTGCTCTGGGTGAAAGGTGAACAGTTTTCCCTCCCAGCTCATACATTCCGACCTCAAAAGATACCCGGGTGCGCGTGGAGGGCTTCTCAAAGATCAAGGCCAGGCTCTTTCCGGAAAGCAAGTGGGAAGTCCGCTTGGTTTTGAGCTCAGCCGCGAGGTTAAATATCTCCTCTATATCAGAAGAAGAGAGGTTATGGATTGATATGAAATCCTTGCCAGAAAGTTTTGCCATGGAGCAAATAATATAGCATATCAAGGGGAAAAATACAAACTATTTGTATTTGTGGGTGGCGCTTAAATCTCTTGGCCAAGTCCCTGCAAAGGACTGAGCAATCGTCTTTTGATCTCTGTTTTTAGGCTTCCGATCTTTTTTCTGGCTTTCCCATAGAGACCGGATATCTCACGAACAGAACGGGTTATTTTTCGAATATCTTCGGCTGTGATCCGGCCATGTGCTTCAGGTTTCAGTATTTCCACTACCCTGGCAATTTTAGGATAACCGCTCCTTAAGGCCTCCAGTGATAACTCAAGCTCAGGATCTTGAATGGGCTTATAACCATTCTTACTAAGACTATAAGCCAAGCCTTCGCCTTTTTTGTTTTTGACGATATTGCCCTGCTTATCCCTTACAATAATGCTTCCCAGTCGAGCATTCCTGGCCGTGAACTCGATCACCCATCTGTTCTGAACCGCTTGATCGACCAGATTATCCAGGAAAGGATCTGAAACCGGGGGTTTGTATCCCTTAATCGGTCGAGGATTTGAAATTTTAGCCTTAAGGGGAACCACTCTGCCAATTGGATAGCCATCCACAAAATCAACCTGAACCAGGAGGTTTCGGCGGTGGAGATTAAGCCTCTTGGCGGCTTCTCCTATTTCTGTAATGGCATGGCGAAATTGTTCCAGAACGTCTTGCGCTGATCTTTTTAGATGGGGATCAATTGTTCCAACGGCCATGGTTACGGTAAGACCGCGATACTGCTTGCCCTCTTTCTCCCTGACAGGATCCAAAACATCCATCTCCACCACTTTAACCTTTGAACCGTTATCCAATGGCAAAGACTTTGTCACCAGGCCAGGATTTTTATTTAAATAACCCTTACCGATCTGGCTTTCCTCCAATGCCTCACGGTCGACCAGAAGCTTCAATGCCTTATCTAATTCTTTCATATAGACTTCGGCAAATTTTCTCATGTCCTTAAGGCTGACGTCATTGCTATCCGCCAGTATATAGAATTCTTCAGAACGCCGATCATGACGATAAAGAGCAATATCCTCCTGCCCGCTGGCTTCACGAGCGGCATAGAATGCCTCCCCGATCGCGCGTTCAGCCATGGCTTCCATCATCAAACTGGCGTTCGGCCCTTTGGCAATGGATTGAAAAGCACCCATGGCGTTGATATCAAAAAAGGCATAGTGAAGGGAACGGCCTTCCTCAAGCATCTTTGCGGCGTCCAGAAGCATCTGATTTACATTCGGCAAACCTGACCTGTATTCAACATTCGGACCGGAAGGTAATTCAACCCTCTTTCTGGGATTGGCATGCCGAAGTTTGAGGGTGTAGCTGTTTAAAAGCGCGGCTTTTTCAAGCCCAACCCTTTCATCCCGCCTGACACCCTGATTCAGTTCAGAGATCCTGTTTTCCAACCCTCTAAAGATACCCTCCTCGGTTATCTTTAATCCTCCATTCGCTCTCAAATCAGCATCAAAGATCAATTGACACTGATTAAAGATATTTGAGCGTCCCTCGGTGGCCTGCGAGTAGGTTACCTTAATTTTTTTTCCATTCAGTCTGATGCTATAAGTTGTTCCGTTCTCAAAGCGTTTTCCATACCTCTGCATCAACCGATCGGCTTCTCTTCCCTCGAGAAGATTAACCGGAAAATTGGGACCGAACCTCTCCCAATTTATCTGGTCCTGTTCTACCCCAAAAGTATCTGCAGCAATATCAAGCGCACTCTGTTCTGTCTCCACCAGAAATTGGTTGCCGGCTTCGTGTCCAATATGATCGTTTATATATTTCAAACCGGCAAAATTAAGAACCACCCATCCGGATGAGCGCCCCTCTTTTAGCTCGCGCAGAACGGTTGAAACAAAGGGCTGCAGCGCTTCGCCCTGGTTTGCCCCCCTTACCACATGCAGATCAGCAGGTTGGAGCGGCGGGGAGGTCACCGGACGCATACCAAGTTTAAGTGCCAAGTTACCCAGCACAGCCCGGCCAGCTGCAACACTCCTTCCGATGCGCTGGGGAATCATGCTATTAACTTTTGATATAAAATTAGCCATAATAATCCTAATGCTTTCCCTTAATTGGTCGCTATTTAGCTTACATATTTATCGTCAATTTTTGCAAAAAATTTCACTTTTTATCGAAAATTGACTTCTATGTAATTTTGAGGTTATTCTGATGCAGGATCACCGCCGTATTATTGGCGATCAAGCTTAAAAGCGGAAGGTCAACCAGGGGATCAAACATTTTATCCGGGGAAGGGACCACCACCAGTGCCCCATGACGTGGATACTCATCTAACGCTCTTTTCTGGCCCAGGCCGGAGATCAATGGAAGAACCGCGATCCTCTCATATTCAGCCGGCAGATCTTCAGGGGTTATGCCAAGCTGATCAGGTTTTACCGCCAGTATTTCAAAGGGGTTCTCTCCGGGAATGTAAATATCGTCAGGATTTTTGCCGGGAACATAGACCCAAAGATTCCTGGTGAGGGCTATCTCCCTGAGATGAGAAAAGGGGGTTGCCCCATGCTTTGGCAAAAATTCGATGCGGGAAGGGGAAAAGAGGCCTTTAATTTCTTTCTCAATAAAAGCGGTCAGTGATTTAGTCGACATGTATCGCGCAATTCCGCTCAAATCCAGGCGGTGGTCGCGGTTGATGATCGACATTCCCTCTCGATAGCGGCTTTCCTGAAATTCATTTCGATTGGAGACAAAATATCTTCGCATAGGAAAAACTCTTCCGAGTGCTATTTTACCTCCGCTGGGCGGCAGCTGTCCAATATTTTTACTCATGCCTTGCTCCTGTCAAGTTCCATCTCGATTATCTTTCGGAGGTTTAATCAAGAAATTTCACTCTTTTTTAAAATATTTAGGAATCTGAGTGTGTCGTAATCCCGACAAGGGGTCATAGTCTCGAGTCTTCTGCTCCCTATTTCCCCGCTTTTGCAGTATAAGGCAGATGCTGATTTTTAGCGTAATTTGAGCAAATTTCGATGATATATTAAATGCCCAAAAGACCCCTAAACCACTCAAAATCAGCAAAGATAAATAATCCGGAAATCGATGCAAGTTTTAGGGGACTTAATCCGATAATATAAGTAGAAAAGATAATAATGTTACTAAACTCTAGGTTGCCTGTTACTTAAGTTTAGTTATTGGGTTTACATAACAGGCTTGTCCGCCGAAGTCCGAAGGACGTAGGAGGATGGGCTTTTTTTATTTTAAGGAGGAAAAGAGAATGAGTGAATTCACATTTCAAATCAATGGAACCAAGGTAATCTGGAATCAACCATTGGCATTGGGAAAAAGCAGGAAAGAGACGGCGGACATTTTAGCCCGTCTGCTCAATGCTGGCAAATCTATTCAAATCGGCAACCAAATCTATCGAGATTCCGAGAAGGATCCTGGTAAAGGGAAAATTGTAGATAGCTCCGAAAAAGAAGTCTCCACCCAAGAATTTCAACAAGCTGTTTTATCTGCGCTAAATAAATTTGATGATCGATTCCTTCATACATTTTTCCCAACCTACCTAAAAGATGTTATCAAAGTTGCAGGAGATTTAAAAGGACAAGTCTTAGATTTATTTGCATTAGTCGAAAACTATAAAGACACTCCAAGGCCTAGCCCTAAGGTAGCTGCCGTTATTGTCTTTGATCCAAAGGGAGTTGATTCAGACCAAGCCGAAGAAGCTGAAAAGGGAACTAACCCCATAGATGAAAAGGGCCCATATGCTAGGAGCAATGATGAAATTGGTAGCCTCAGAAAATTGTTCAAAGCACACCCGGACCTCACAATCCGGATGGGTAAATACAGAAGTTTTAAGAACAAGGCAAACGGCAAAATTGTGATTCACGAGAAAAAAAATGGTGAATATGTTCCAAGCGATAAAAATATTCAACAAGTCCTTCAAGAAGTTTTTGGAAAAGAAAATAAAAAACCATATATTCTACATGCTGTCTTAGATCGATTAATAAAAGATATAGATCTTTCAGGCAAAATCATATTAAACCTTAGAAGACTTGTGGTGGTGGATGTCAAAGATGCAATCGAAAATGAGAAAATGGAATTGCCAGAAGCAGTAATTAAGAAGGTGACCCAAACAAAAGTTAAGGCAATGACTGTTCATTATACTCATCTGGAAAAGACCGGAAAAGCAGAAAAAGTGGCCGATGCCGAAAAGGCCAAAAAGAAACCCGGAGAAAAAGCAATCGCACCCTCTACCCCTGTGGTAACCAAGCCCCCATCTAAACCCGAAGGTTACAAAAGAATCACCACCACCAAGGAAAGAACCGTCTATGACTGGGTAGATAAAGACGATGACAATAGGATTGACAAGGATGAAAAAAATACGGTAATCCAGCACGTCAGGCAGGATAACGGTCAATATGTAAAAATAGAAGGGATAAATGATGACAATTTTATCGCCGCTAATAACAGAATGAGGATGAGCGACCCTGTTGAGACTAATGACGAGCTTACAGAAGAAGAACTCAATTATAGAGACAAGATCATAGCCGCGTATGCCCATGAATTGCGCCATAAGGGCATGACCTTTAAAAAAGCCTTTGAGCTGTACAGCAATTCCCGCCTGGCGGACGTCAATTTCAATGCCTTAAGCGCTGCAAGAAAAGGTATCGAAACCTTGTTGCCCGAAGGCGTTCTAACAGCTGACAAAATTAAAGAAGCCCTTAATGGGAAAGTGCACGAAAAGATTATTACCAGCGTAATCGAATATCTGGAAAAATACAGTAATGTAAGCAGAGAAGACATCGCCGGCTTCCTGCTCTGCTGCGCCGTAGCCTCCATGACCGGTGAATATAACATCCTTGGCATTCCTAAACCCAAAGATAATATGCCTGCCTTCAACCCTGACAAAGTCACCAAAGGAAATCTACTGGCCTGGCTTAAGACCGGAGAGACGAAGGAAGGAGAAGAGGCTTCTGAAAGCAAATTAGCAAGTGAAATAAAAGGGAGAAAGCCAGAGGAAATACTAAAAATGGCTCGGGCCGCAAAGAAGAGATCTGATGAAATAAGCAAGGAATTTGAAGCTGCCACAAAAGAACTTCTTGACTTTGCGGAAGAAACAATTATAGAAACCACAAGCGGTCA
>JAZFXQ010000054.1:0-2166 GCA_036448795.1 Candidatus Margulisiibacteriota bacterium
GAGGGCGGCGATCACTTTGTTAAAGTGCTTTGGATGCATGTCATCGAGGTTGGTCTCAATTTGCAAAATAGCATCTTTTTCGCTGGGGAGCTGGGCTTCTCCAACGAAGAGGCGCAGCAGATTTGGAATGGATAAATTTAATGATCCGGCTCCATAGCCAATATCTTTTACTTCCATTCTTGGAAGGTCACCAAATCCTTTGGCCAGGGTGCTGATTATGGCAGCTCCGGTGGGGGTGACCAGTTCGCCCTTGATGTTCGTGCCATAGGTCGGTATGCCCTTGAGAAGTTCAACCGTCGCCGGAGCTGGGTTGGGAAGGATCCCATGTTTGTGTTTTATTGATCCCCTGCCGTGGGGAAGGGGAGAGCAGTAAACTTTTTGGATGCCGAGCTTTTCAATCCCGATCGCCGTGCCAATAATATCAAGCATGGCATCGATTGCGCCGACTTCGTGAAGGTGGACATAGCCCACCGGTTCTCCGTGAACCTTGGATTCTGCTTCAGCCAGGCGTTGAAAAATTCTAGAACTTAAGTTCTTAACGTTCTTAGATAGTTTGCTCTTCTTGATGATGGTCAGGATCTCATTCAAACGGCGCGGCTTTTCCTTGCCTTTTATTTTTACTTCAACATGTGTCCCTTGGATGCCCTGCCTTTTAGTTTTTATAATTTCTAATTTCCAATTTCTAACCCCTAATTTCGAAAGTTCGGATTTGAGGTATTTTGGCTTAAGCCCGGCATTGATCAGGGCGCCCAGGATCATGTTGCCGGCGATGCCAGAAGAACAATCGAAGTAGGCGATCTTCATTTTTCAGAAGACCTCAGAATAGTGTGGGCCATGACCGCTGCGCCAAAGCCATTGTCGATGTTGACCACCGCGACTCCCGGTGCACAGCTGTTAAGCATGGTAAGTAAAGCAGCCAGACCTTCGAAGCTTGACCCATATCCCACGCTGGTGGGGACTGCGATTACCGGTTTGTCTACCAGACCTCCTATGACGGAGGGCAGAGCTCCTTCCATGCCGGCCACTACAATCATCACCTTTGCGGCTTGAATTTTTTTAATGTTTTTCAATAATCGGTGGATCCCGGCTACGCCAACATCATAAAACTTCTCAACCTTATTTCCTAAAAACTCAGCGGTTACTGTGGCTTCTTCAGCAACCGGGAGGTCGGCGGTGCCAGCGGTGATGATACTTATCAAGGAACCTGAGACTATCGGTTCCTTTTGTACGGCAACAATTTTTGCTGTTTCATGATACTTTGCTTTCTTAAGGACTTTCTTGATCGCTTGATAAGCCTTCCGATCTGCCCGGGTGGCTAAAACATCATGTTTATTTTGTGAAATACGGAGTGCGATCTTTGATATTTGTTCAGGGGTCTTTCCCTGACAATAGATCACTTCCGGAAAGCCCTTGCGCAGGCTGCGGTGATGATCGATCTTGGCAAAGCCCAGGTCCTCATAAGGAAGATTCTTTAATTGGGCATAAGCCTCTTCGACCGATATCTCCTTATTCTTTAATTGCTTGAGAAGATTTCTGATGTCCATAACGAACTATTCCGATCTAGAGCTTGATGGGCTGGGCGATCGAGAGCTGGATGCCGCTCTCCGAGATATTGCTGCCGATCTTGTAAGTGCCGTATCCGAGCGCCACCTGCGTCCTGGATTCAAATCCAAAATCAGCCAGGAAACCGAGGTTAACCTGTCCGCCCATTCCTCCGGAGACACTGCCCGTGCCATAAAGGTTGAGGATCAGTCCGGCGCCGACAAAGGGGTCCAGGCCAAAGAGCGAGCCTTCCTTGAGATAGACCACGGCTTCGGTGTAGAGCGGGATGGATTTGAACTTGTCCGAAAGGACAAAGCCCAGTCCGATCTTGTATTCAACCGCGTCCTCGGCCAGGCCGATCTTCTCGCCCAGCAACAGGGGATCGTCAAAAATCATATCGCCTCTTACGCCCAGAACCAGACTGCCGAAGAGGAGTTTTCCGCCGAGGTCCGTGTTCAGCCCCCAGCCGAAAAGGCCCTTGTCCTCCTGGGGAAGCTGGACCTCAAAAGTGGGTGGAGGGGGAGGCGGGGGCGGCTCAACCGTTGCTTCCGGGGTGGGCTCGGTTTTGGGCGGCACCGCTGGCGCGATCTCCGGGGTCACCACCTTCTTTACCGTTTTTTTGAT
>JAZFXQ010000055.1:0-10145 GCA_036448795.1 Candidatus Margulisiibacteriota bacterium
GGCAAGGCCTCTAAAGTGATTGATACCACAAAAGAGATGCAGATATTAAGAGATTAAATTATCCGCAGTTTGTTCGACAATATTTTATAAATCCCATAGCCAGCTAAAATAATAAAGTAAGGCTCAATTGGCAGCCGATATTTCCAGTTAAAAAACGGACCAGTCAAAGCATAGAAAATGCTAAAGGAAATAAAGACCAACAAGAAAAGGAGCGCCCTTTTCCTTGCCTTGCAAGCTTCATAAAAGCCATATAAAGCAAAGACCAACACAAATGCATATTCCAAAACCCAAATAATATTATTCTTCTCAAATGGATTAAACCACAAAAAATAGTATGTTTTCTGCGCAATCAACTTCGCAAAATCAAATGGGTCTGACTTTATATAGTTCAGGAACTTCGTCTTAAAGAACTGATCCTGCTCATATTCATTCATTTTCAACAGATCATCAATCATGGGCCGAAAATGAAGAGTTATTCCTTCATTAAAATCTGTCGGAACAGAACCCTTATGTTTTAGAAAAACCGTGCCGGTCGCGTCTTCATTGTTTCCCAAATATAAATTCAACCACAATCCGGTCCGTACCGGAACGAATGCCTTGAAAACCAAAGAATTCCTTATCAACCAGGGCATAACCACCGACCCAGAAACACAGAAAATAATTAACAGATTCACAAGGATTTTGGGGACGTTTTCCCTAAACCTAAAAAATAAATATATAAATAAAAGCGGAAGAAAGCTTAAAATAGAAGGATTAATTAACATGGTTAGCCCCATAATAAGACCAAGCAAAATTGATTGGAAATAATTCTTATTCGTAAATTTCAAACTTAAAAAGATAACAGCCAAAACCAATAAGCTAAATATCAGCGTGTCCCAAACTTCGGTTGTCCAGTGGATAAACGGTAAATATATTAAGAAAATTATACAGGACAAGTGAGCCGTTTTTTTATTGAAGACCTCTTTAGCAACAAAAAAAATCATTAAACAAATTGAAATATTGATAAAAGCTTGAAAAATCCGTATCCCAAGATAGGCCTGAGGAAGGTTAAAAATTTTAATAAAAAATGCAAGAAAATAAGAATAAAATGGGGCTAAAAAAGCTGTTGGGGCATATTTTAAATGAAAAAATCCTGAGCTTATATATCCATTACCGGCTGCAATATTTCTTGCGATATCGGTATACTCGTGGTTGGGGACCCATAAAGGATCTGAAAAAAAGAAAATATAAATTAAACACAGAAAAAAGTTTAAAGCACAGATTATGAACAAAGAGAGGTTTTCTCTTAGCAACTTAAGCATTGATTGATATTATTACTTGGATCTAAAAACTAAAAACTCAACCGCAGCTCGTAATACTGCGATTCCTCAACTTCGGCCGTATCCGGATTGTAAACCTTCTTATAGTGCACCACAATTCTGGTGAAGGGATTTACCGGATAGGCAATAGATCCACCCATGATAGCTCCTTCTTCCAAGGAAAGTGATCTAAAATTGGTAAACTTCGGCTGTTTGTAATACCCTGTCACCTCAATATCTCCGATAAGTTTTGCAGAAAGATCAGCGGTAACCGATGCAGCATCACTATCATTGTAGTATTCATAAACGGCATTCAAAGTTGCTATATCAAGGGCGCTTATTCCCAACTGAGCCAGGTAACCATTCTTCACATTTCCGGTGGCCTCGGCTGACGCTAAATTGATCGGATTGGTCTCATAATCCGCATCAAAATATCCTGGCACAAAATTGCTGTCCAAAAATCGATATTCAGCTAAAAGTGAAGCGCTGGCCACCATAAGATCCATTCCCCAAGAAAGTCCAGTGCTGAATCCACTCCCATAATCGATAAGATGAGCATATTCAGCATATCCCTCAAAATTCAAAGGAAGAGGAACAGAAGCATCAAGGCCATATCCGGATACTTTCTGGACCTCAGTCGTTCCAGGAAGGGTTACTCCATCCGTGTCCGTAATATAGGTCTGCCCCAGCGTGAGCATAGGATGAATTCTCTCCTCCAGCCGAACCCCGTAAATATTTGTTCTGGTCCCCAATCCCCTTACCACATACTTATCCATAATATCAACATATCCATTTACTGCCAGCTGTTCGTTATTCAGCAAAACCGGGCCGGACACTCTGGTTGAGTACCCTCTCATCAATAAACCATGACCCCAGGTTAAATTATCAATTACTCCATAACGCAATCCTTTCTTTCCATCATCGTACTCCGCATAGCGCAGAACCACATTTTCATAACCAGAGGGTTTTTCCTCTCCGAGCGGAATATTGACATCCGCTCCAAAGCCCCACGGTCCTAGCTTTAGATCCGGATGCCAGGCCAGGTTCCCGACCTCTTTGGTCCCAACCTTGATATAACCGATGCTTATGCCGCCGATATTTGAGGAAAGCTGAGTCCTTCCTTCGTCCCCCTCAACCACCGTAGTCACGTCCTGCGCAAATGCCATTGAATTAACAATTAACAATGACACAATTAACAACAAGGATTTTATTATTAAAATAATATGACCTTCATTTTTAATTTTTATTTTTTCTTTTTTCATTTGTATAGCCTCCTAGTGCTTAAAATGCCTTCTGCCGGTGAAAACCATCGCCATCCCGGCTTCATTCGCTTTATCAATTGATTCCTGATCCCTCTTTGATCCCCCGGGCTGGATAATGGCGGTTATGCCGTGCTGCGCGGCCAGTTCCACCACATCCGGAAAAGGGAAAAATGCATCCGAAGCTAAAACCGCGCCCTGAACTTCCATTCTCGATCTTTTAACGGCAAGCTCAGCTGCTTCGATGCGGCTCATCTGACCGGCGCCGACCCCCATCGCCACTCCATCCCTTGCCAGCACAATTGTATTGGACTTCACATGCTTGGCCACTCCCCAGGCAAAAAAGAGATCCTCTGTCTCGGAAAGACTGGGCTGCTTCTGGGTAACAACCTTGGTTTCGTTTATGGCAAGCTGGGCAATATCCGGCTCCTGCATTAATAATCCTCCGCTGATCCTCTTGTAATCCAGTCCTGAAAATGGTCTACCCATGGCCTTTTCTCCCATCTCCATGATGCGCAGATTCTTTTTCTCCTTCAAAATGGATAAAGCCCTCGGTGTATAGGATGGTGCAATAACCACTTCCACAAATAAGGACGACATTTCTTTGGCGGTTTCCTCATCTATCCTCCGATTGGAAGCCACAATCCCGCCAAAAGCTGAAACCGGGTCACATTCGAGCGCTTTCTTATAAGCAGCATGCACGGTCTTGGCCTTTGCCACGCCGCAGGGATTGGTGTGTTTTATGATGGCAACCGTGGTATCAGCAAAATAATTGGCCGTTGACCAGGCCGCATCCATATCCACGATATTGTTAAAAGATAATTCCTTGCCATGCAGCTGTTTGGCATAGGCTACTTGCGATCCCAATGCCCTTTCCCCCAACCCAATTTCTCGATAGAAGGCCGCTTTCTGATGGGGGTTTTCCCCATAACGGAGATCCTGGATTTTTTCCAGAAGGATGTCTGCCTCTCTTGGGAATTCCTCTTCCCCCTCAAACTTTGCCGTAAGATATCTTACAATAATCGAATCGTAATATTTGGTATGTTTAAAAGCCTTCAGGGATAATCTTTCTTTGGTTTCAATACCTAATTCCCCTGTTTTTTCTCTGAGCTCATCAAGCACAGATTGATAATCAGCCGGATCAGTGACGATCGCCACATTTTTATAATTTTTGGCTGCGGCGCGGACCATGCCTGGTCCTCCAATATCTATGTTTTCAATAGCTTCTTCGTGGGTGAATTTGGGCTTGCTGATCACATGCTCGAAGGGATAAAGGTTGCAGACCACAATACTAAAGGGGTTAATCTTAAATTTTGCCAGTTCCTTGATATGCTTGGGATTGGTTTGATCCGCTAAAATCCCTCCATGAATAACCGGATGCAGGGTTTTGACCCTCCCATCCAGCATATGAGGATACTTGGTCAACTTCGCAACCTCGGTCACTCTTATACCAGATTTCCGTAAGAACTTAGCCGTCCCTCCCGAGGAAACAATCTCAAAACCCAGTTTCTTTAAGCCTTTTGCAAACTTATCTAGACCTTTTTTATTTGAAACCGACAAAAGGGCATAGCGCTTCCCTCCTACGCTCTGCGAGCTTCGGAGGGCAAGTTTTACCCTCCTTTTTTTGCTTTTCTTTTTCCGCTTAACTTTCTTTTTCATGATACCCTCACTCTTCTCCCTTCTATTTTGAGTTTTCCCTCAGCAAACAATTTAATGGCCTGGGGATAGATTTTGTGTTCTTGCTCCAAGATCCTGGCAGACAATGTCTCTTCGTTATCGTCTTCAAGGACTGGAACTGCAGTCTGAAGTATGATTGGGCCCGTATCACATCCATCATCAATAAAATGGACAGTGACCCCTGAAACCTTTACCCCATGCTCAAGCGCCTGTTTTTGTCCATGCAGCCCTGGAAAAGAAGGAAGCAAAGCTGGATGGATATTCAGCATCTTTCCCTGATAATGCTCCAGCAGCACTGGACCGACGATTCTCATATAACCCGCTAAACATACCAGATCGATCTTATACTCTTTTAAAGTCTTAACGATCTCTAGTTCATAGGTGTTCTTATCCGCAAATTTCTTGGGCTCAAAAACTGCGGTCTCAATATTATGCTTTTTTGCCCGCTCCAAACCATAGGCATCCGGCTTGTTTGAGATCACAACCGCCAGCTTGGCCGGAATTTCCTCTTTCCCCAAAGCATCAATAATAGCCTGGAGGTTTGAACCCCTACCTGAAATTAAGACCCCTATTTTAATCATTGCTTAGATTATGATGACTTCCCGCTTCCCCTTCCCTATCTCCCCGATCAGATAAGCCTTTTCTCTTTGCTTCTTAAGAAAATTCAAAATTTTATTTACATGGCGCGCTTCGACCACCACCACCATCCCGATCCCCATATTAAAGGTTTTGTACATTTCATCCTGATTAACCTTTCCCAATTTTTGGATCAACCGAAAAATCATTGGGATGTGCCAGGAATAAAGATCTATTACCGCCTGAACTTTTTTGGGAAGAATTCTTGCTACATTTTCGAGAAGTCCCCCCCCCGTAATATGGGCAATTCCTTTAATTCTGTAACGCTTGATCAGTTTTAAGATGGTGGGAGCATAGATCTTGGTGGGGGTAAGGAGCTCTTCTCCAAGGCTCTTCCCTAAATCCTCAACGTACCCCTTGGGATTTAATTTTGCATGCTCAAAAAATATCTTGCGGGCCAGAGTATAGCCATTGCTGTGCAATCCGGAAGAAGCCAGCCCGATAATGCGATCCCCTTCTTTAATCTTTGAACCGGTAATGACTTTTTTCTTTTCAACCAATCCCACTGCGAACCCTGCCAGATCATATTCGCCGGGATGGTACATGTCTGGGAGTTCTGCTGTCTCTCCTCCCAAAAGATCACATCCTGCCATTTTACAACCGGCCACAATTCCTTTTATGACCTTCTCGATCTGAGGCGGATGAACCTTTTGGCAGGCAACGTAATCCAGAAAGAAGAGCGGCTTGGCGCCCGCAACCACCAGGTCATCTACATTCATGGCCACCAGGTCAATCCCAACCGTATCATGACGGTTCAGCATAAAGGCAATTTTCAGCTTGGTTCCCACCCCATCTGCCGCAGATACTAGATAGTTTTTCCCGAGCGGAAAGAATCCACCAAAGAATCCTATCCCTTTAGCAAGTTTTTTTATTCGACGCACCACTTCATTCCCCGCCTCAATATCCACCCCCGCCTGCTTATAGGTAATCATAATTACTCCTCCCAGTGTTGAACTTGTTTACCCTATCTGGCTGCCTCTGCAGTGGCAATCCCATAATATACGTCTCCGCCACGCAGCACAACAAAGAAACGACAATCCTTATTAGTGCAGGCCCAGGCTTTATAGCGGATAGAAACTGCATTATTGGAAAAATCGGATAAGGGTACCAGTTCAGATTCGCACTTTTTGCACTTTGGATAGCACCCACAGTTTTCTGCTTCTGCCATTTTTTCCACCTCCCTCTATTTAAAAAATAACTTCAAACTTTGCAGCCTTTCCGGAATTCTGACCGGATATTCTCCATTAAAACAAGCCAGACACAGACTCTTGGAGGGCAAACTTATGGATCTGATCAGATTTTTCAAACTAAAATACCCCAGCGAATCCGCCTCAATGTATTTTCGGATACCTTCAATGGATAGATTGGCCGCGATCAGCTCTGCTTTGGTAGCGGTATCAATCCCATAAAAACAAGGGTTAAGATTGGGTGGTGATGAGATGCGCATATGCACTTCACGTGCACCGGCTTCACGGACCAATCTTACAATTTGTCTGGAAGTGGTTCCCCTCACAATTGAATCATCTAAAATCACAACTTTTTTACCGCGAACCGCATCCTTGATCGGATTTAATTTTAATTTGACCCCCAGATCCCTGATCTCCTGACTGGGCTGGATAAAAGTTCTACCAATATAGCGATTCTTGATCAATCCCTCACCATAGGGAATTTTAGACTCGGCAGAAAAACCCATTGCAGTTGGGACCCCTGACTCCGGAACCCCCATGACCATGTCAGCTTCCACCGGATGCTCTTTAGCCAGATATTTTCCCATTTGATATCTTGCTTCGTAAACATTCCGGCCATGGAGAACGCTGTCCGGTCTGGCAAAATATATATATTCAAAAACGCAAAGTGCTTCCTTTTCATCCAATGACCAGGTTCTCGATCTCAGACCATTTTTATCGATCACCACGATTTCCCCATTTGCCACATCTCTTAAATAGTTCGCTCCGAGTATATCCAAAGCGCAGGTTTCAGAAGAAACCACGTATCCATCTTCGAGCTTGCCAATAGAAAGGGGACGGATGCCATGTGCATCTCTGGCCGCGATCAGTTTATCCTTAGTCATGACCAGCAATGAAAATGCTCCTTTGCAATGTTTAAATGTGTCGGTGAGAGCCTCTTCAAAATCGGATTTCTTTGAAGTGGCGATCATAGCTGCCATAACTTCTGAATCACTGGTGCCCACAAAGCTGATCCCTTTGTCCTTTAATTCCTGTCGAAGATCGCCTGAATTGATCAGATTGCCGTTGTGCGCCAGAGCAATCGTTCCGTATCGCGTATCAATCACAATCGGTTGAGCATTTTCAATAACGGATGATCCGGTGGTGGAATATCTGACGTGTCCCATGGCCATATTCCCTTTTAGGTCGCTCAGGGACTTTTCGTCGAAAACCTGATTGACCAGCCCCATTCCTTTATTATGTTTAATGGCTTCTCCATCAGAGACAGCAATCCCCGCAGATTCCTGACCGCGGTGCTGAAGGGCAAAAAGACCATAGTAGACCGATTTGGCAGGGGCATCTGCCTTAAAGTTATAGACTCCAAATACTCCGCAGGCTTCCCTTATTTCAGACACGATAGACATCCGTCCAGCAGGAAACACAAATTTGATCCAAAGGCCTGCCTAATGCTTTTCCCAAATCCTCGAGCGTATTGTAAGCCAATCCGTCCACGCCAATATACTCCCGGATCTGCTCAATCGTCTTCTCATAAGCCGCCAGCTCCTTCTTGGAGCGTGTAGCAACTCCATACATGCAGGGCGCCTTTAAGGGTGGACAGGCCACCCGAACATGGATTTCCTTTACTCCGTTCTTCCTCAACTTCACCACCATGTCATTTTTCATTTGTGTGCCACGGACTATAGAATCGTCACAGATGACCACGCTTCTTCCCGCAATCTTGGCCGGAACCGGAATTAGCTTAACTTTGGCCTCGCGGTCGCGTTCAGCCTGAGTGGGCTGTGTATAGCTGCGGCTGGCATAATCGTATTTTATAAAAACATTATCAAAAGGGATCTTCGATTCTTGGGAATAACCAATGGCGTGCCCGATCCCTGAATTGGGAACTGCAGCTACAATGTCAACATCAACCGGATAACGTCGAGCCAAAGCAGCTCCCAGATTTCTGCGCGCGATGTCAACTGACAACCCATCAATGGTTGAGGAAACGTTGGCCGTATAAACCCATTCAAAGGCGCAATACTGCGTAAAATCAGCCGGGATGATCTTCTTGGTTTCATATTTGGAATCGGAAACCTCGAGAATCTCTCCGGGTTTCACATCCCGGTCAATTGAATAGCCAAGATTCACAAAGGAACACGATTCAGAAGTTATGGCCACTGCCCCCTCCTTTTTTCCGATGATCATCGGCCTGAAAGCATGCTTATCCCTGGCCGCATAGATCCTTCCTTTAGACAAGATCACCAAGGCATAGGCCCCTCGGATTCTCTTAGCCATTTTTTCAATGCCTTCTACAAAGTTATCTCCCTGAGCGATCAGCTTCGCAACGACCTCAATATCAGCATCTGTATAAAAAGAATGCCCCTGTTTCTTCAAGTCGTCGATAAGAGATTCTCGGTTGATTATGTTCCCCTCGAAACAGATAGTGAATTCGCCCATCCTGGAATCGAGTTTGATGGGCTGACGGTCCTTGAGCGAAGTGTGTCCGATGCCCATATTTCCTTCCATGCCCCCCAGATCGTCGGCAAAGGTCTCCCTGACCAACCCCTTATGGGTGCGGATCTTTATTCCATCTCCCGCAAAAGTCGAAAGACCGCAGTACTGCTGACCGCGGTGCTGGAGATAAAAAGTCCCGATAAAAAGATTATCAATTATATTTTCCTTAGCCGAGATCGCAAATATTCCGCACATAATTCACTCTCCTATTATCTGGACATAAACCTCTCGACTTCGCGGTCGATTATCATGATCGATAACGATGATCTGCTGCCAGGTCCCCAGGGTCATTGATCCGGAAACTACCGGAATTGTCAAAGAAGGCCCGATCAGAGAAGCCCTAAGATGAGCATAACCATTGGCATCTCCCCAGGCCAGATCATGAGCATAACTCACGTTTGAAGGGACGATCTTCTCATTAAGGGCCTTGATATCCTTGACCAGGCCAGGCTCATACTCGATGGTCGTAACCGAAGCCGTGGAACCATGGATAAAAACCGTCAGGACCCCATTTTTGATCTCAGATTTTGAAAGGGCTTCCTCGATCTCTCCAGTTATGTCAATCACATGATCTCTGCCTTTGGTCTGCAATTTAATGCGTTTACTCTTAACTGTCATAAAAGCAGAGCTTTGACCTCCTCCAAGACCCTTTCAACCGGAACGAGTTTTACCTCGCCGCTCTTGCGCAGCTTGATCTCAACTTTTCCTTCTTTCAGTGCTTTACCAATGATCAACTTGATCGGAAGACCGATCAGGTCTATGTCCTTTAGCTTAACACCAATTCTTTGTTCCCGATCGTCCAGCAACATCTCGACCCCTGCCCCTTTTCCCTCCTCATATATTTTTTGCGCAACCCTCATCCGTTCCTTCTCCGCAGAATTGACCGGTACAACCGCTACTTGAAACGGAGCCAGGGGTATGGGCCAGACGATCCCATCCTTATCTGGATTCTGCTCTACGGCTGCCTGGGCAGTTCTGCCTATTCCAATTCCGTAACAACCCATGATCATCGGTTTTTTTTGATTTTTTTCATCCAGATAAACACAGCCCATTTTTTCAGAATACTTCGTTCCGAGCTTAAAAATGTGACCGACTTCAATGCCGCGCTCTACCTTAAACATGCCCGTGCCGCACTTGGGGCAGGCATCAGCCCGCAGAGCATAGCGAATATCTCCGACCAGCTGAGCCTTGTAGTGGCAGCCGTAACCAACATTGATAATGTGACGATCCTTTATGTTCGCGCCGGTAACCCCCTGCTCGATCAGAGGCACAGCAGTATCAGCGACAATTTTAACCCCTTTGAGCCCAACCGGACCGGCAAAACCCATGGGTGCCTTGGTAACCTTTTCGATCACCTTTTCCGACGCTAATCTTAGATCCTCAACTCCCAGGACCTTCTTGAGTTTGGCTTCATTCAAGGCATGATCGCCACGGACCAGACCCGCCACTGGACCAGCTTCAGTCTCATAGATCAGCGTCTTGATCATTTTGTCCGGAGACACTTTAAGCAAAGCTGCAACCTCTTCAATGGTCTTAGCGTTGGGCGTGTGGACTTCTCTAATTTCACCGGAGACTGGTGACTGGCGACTGGCAAC
>JAZFXQ010000056.1:0-5706 GCA_036448795.1 Candidatus Margulisiibacteriota bacterium
TCAACCTGCCAGATCTTTCTTTCGATAAAAGTGGCGTAAAAGAAGTAGCCCAGAGCAAACAGGACCAGTCCGAAAATAGCAACCAGTGCTGAATTCATGGCGTAGAAATTATAACTCTGGAGAAAGAGAAAAAGCAAGAGGTTTTTAATATGAAGACTTGCTTCTGACCCTTAATTTTACTATAATTAAATACAATCAAATTTAAGGCAAAGACATGAAGAAATTATTACCATTGATGCTTCTGCTCCTGCTTTTCAGTCTTCCTCTGGGCTGCGCCTATGAAGTGAACAAACCCCAGCCAACCGTGCCTCATGCAAATGCTGGAGAAGATCAGACTGTTTTTGAGGATTTTCAGTGTCAGCTGAATGGCTCTCTTTCCACCGGGGATTTGGCAACCTGTTTTTGGAGGGTTAAAACTCTTCCTTCGGGAGCCTCAACTCCGGAGGTTACCTCCTCTGGCGAACTGAAAGCTTACTTTACACCGACCACCCTGGGAACCTACGAATTTGAGATCGGGCTTTGCAATGAGCTGGGTAGCTCAACTGATCAAGTTAAAATAACCGCTGTTTCCTTTAGAACTCCAAGCATTGAAGCCGGCTTCTACGGCATGTGTGCACATCTCCAATCTCATGATGGGGAAAACGAAGAAGATCTGGACCGCACTATTCAAATGATGTCGGAAATCGGGGTTCAGTTCGTGCGCTTTGATTTTGATTGGAAGGATATCGAGCCCGAAAACGAGGATTTTGATTTTTCAAAATATGAAAATATCATTGCAAAACTAAAGGAAAAAAATATTAAGATCTTAGGGATCCTGACCCTCAGGCCGGGGGGAAGCTGGAGCGATCCGACTACCGGCGACGAGCAAGAGATCGATCACTTTGCGGACTTTGCTTACAATACAGTTAAACACTTTAAAACAGATGTGAAATTTTGGGAGATCTGGAATGAGCCAAACAACGATTTTTTTTGGGAGGATCCTTCTTTTGTAAATTATACTAAACTGCTCAGGGCAGCTTATGGTGCTGTAAAACAGGCTGATCCGGATGCAGTTGTGATCCTGGGCGGAATAGTTGGCGATGGAGTGGAGGAGGCCTACCTTGAGGATGGCGTAGTTCGTATAGTGTATGGGAGAGGCGGCTTTTTGGCCGGGATCTATGCGAACCTGGGTAGAAATTATTTTGATGTGGCTGCCATACACCCTTATCCTTTTGCCAAAGACATAGATTCGACAGCTTCTCTTGTGACCGCCATAAATACTGCCAAGATGATCATGACCCTTCAAGGAGATTACAGTAAACAACTCTGGCTGACCGAGCTCGGGCCGATGTTTTTCCCTCCCGAAGAGATCAACTTTATCTCTCCGGATAGGGCTTATACCGAAAGTGAAGTGGCAGGCTGGCTGGATCTGATCTATACAGATTTAAAAACGCAATGCGATAAATTGTTCTGGTATGAGTTTCGAGATTACCCCGGAAGCTTTAGCTTACAGAACCTCGCGCCAAATTGGGAGGGATTGGTAGATGAAGATTATAACACCAAGGAAGCCTACACTGCTTACGAAAATCTATCCAAATAATCGATAAATATGAAGAAAATTTCCCCATTAGTGTTTCTGCTCTTAGTTCTCAGTCTTGCCGTGGGCTGTGGTCAGCAAGCCTCTGAGGGGCCGACTACGCCGGTTGCAAATGCGGGGGAAGATCAGACCGTCTTTGTCGATTTGCAGTGCCAGCTGGACGGCTCGGCCTCTTCCGGGAATTTAGCAGTATATCTTTGGGCGGTAAAAAGTCTTCCGTCGGGTGCTTCTACTCCGGCTATTACTTCCTCCGATTCAAATAAGGCCTATTTTACTCCGACCTCTTTGGGTACTTACGAGTTTGAGCTGGAACTTTCTAATACACTTGGTATCTCAACAGATGAAGTAGCGGTGACCGTAGTTACTTTTGAATCTCCGAGTATTGAGGCCGGCTTCTACGGCGTATGCTCGCATCTCCAGTCCAATGACGGCGAAACGGAGGAAGACGTGGAGCGCAATGCCCAGCTGATAGTGGATGCGGAGATCCAATTTGTGCGTTTTGATTTTGATTGGAAGGATATCGAACCTCAAGACAATAGTTTTTCTTTTTCAAAATATGATGGGATTATTGCCGAGTTAAAGCAGAAGAACATAAAGGTTTTGGGGATCCTTGACTACGATAATACCTGGAGCGATCCCACCACCGGTGATGTGACCGAGATCAATCGCTTTGCAGATTTCGCTTTAAATACCGTCAAGCACTTTAAGAATGATGTAAAACACTGGCAGATCTGGAATGAACCAAATAATGAGACCTTTTGGACTAATCCCTCTGCTGTGAATTATACTAAACTGCTAAAACCTGCTTATGCGGCAGTGAAACAGGCCGACCGGGATGCGGTTGCAGTTCTGGGGGGCTTGGTCGGCAACGGACGGGATGAGTTCTATTTATACGGCAGGCTTTTTGCAAAGGCGAACTTTTTGCCGGACATTTATAGCCTGGAAGGAAAGAATTATTTCGATGTAGTTTCTATTCATCCTTATAATTATGCAACTGACATAACCTCCACCACTTCCATTGAAACTGCTATAAATGACGCCAAAGCTATTATGGCTGATAATGGCGACAGCAGTAAAGAACTCTGGATAACTGAATTGGGCCCGTTATATTTTCCTCAGGAGCCGAACTTCTTGACCGCCGAAGTTTATACTGAAACCCAAGTTGCAAATTGGCTTAATTTAATTTACACTAACTTGAAGACGGAATGCAGCAAATTATTCTGGTATGAGCTTCGAGACTATCCAGGAGAATTCAGCATATTTAATCTGGAACCAAACTGGGAAGGCCTGGTGAAATCAAATTATACTACCAAGGAAGCATATGCTGCTTATAAGAATCTTTCTAAGTAGGATTCAATTGAGGAGGTAAAAATCATGGCGATCGCGATGATGGAAAATGTGGTTAAACATTATAAGATAGGGAAGGTCGAGGTCCCGGCACTCCGGGGGATTTCGCTTTCGATCGAAGAGGGAGACTTTGCTTCCATTGCCGGTCCCTCTGGTTCAGGCAAAACGACCATGCTCAATCTTTTTGGCTGCCTGGACAAGCCGAGCGGAGGCAGGGTTTATCTTAACGAGCGCGATGTCTCTAAATTTTCATCTAACAAACTGGCAGATATCCGCAACCATAACCTCGGATTTATTTTCCAGACCTTTAATTTAATTCCGGTTCTGACCGCCTTTGAAAATGTGGAATTTCCGTTGATCCTCCTCAAGAAGGGAAAACCAAAAGAGAGAAAGGAAAGCGTCATGAATATGCTGACGCAGGTCGGCATCGGGGAGCTTGCCAAGCGCAAACCATCGGAGATGAGCGGCGGTCAGCAGCAGCGGGTAGCTATTGCGAGGGCCCTGGTAAAGGGGCCCAAAGTTGTTCTGGCGGACGAGCCGACCGCGAACCTTGATTCCGTAACCGGCGAGGGGATCCTTAAACTCATGAAAGAGATGAACCAGAGAACCAAGACCACTTTTATCTTTTCGACCCATGATCCCATGGTCATGGGCTACGCGCGGCGGCTGATCCGGGTCCACGACGGCAAGATCCAATCCGACGAAAGGATGTAAGGTGCTATTTAAATTAGCTTTTAGAAATATATTCAGGCATTTTACCAGGACATTTTTGACCTTTCTGGCGATCGCCATCGGTTTGATGTTCATGATAATCATGGATTCCATGCTCACCGGCATTGACCAGGAATCGTTTGACAGGATCATTAATTATGAAACCGGGCATATTAAGATATTCGACCGGGGCTATCGCGAAGACGAGGAAAATTTGCCTCTCGACAAAGCCATCGAAGAACCGGGTGCGATCATCGACAAGCTGGAAAAAGATCCGGACGTTGCCGGCGTTACCTCCCGGATAAATTTCAGGATCATGCTCTCGGACGGGGTGGACCAGTACCCGGCCGTGGGTATCGCGATCGACCCGGCGGATGACGAATCTGTTTTCCTGCTCAGAAAGTCGATCGATAAAGGGGTGTTTTTTATCGGGAATGAGGAAGCTATGCTTCTGGGCGAGGGGCTGGCAGAGGATTTCGGCGTGGGCGTCGGCGATTACCTGACCGTTCTCACACGCACCAAATATGACACATATCAGGCCCTGGACCTGCGCATCAAAGGGATCCTCCGGACCGAAGATCCCAAGATCGACTGGGCTGCGGTAGTGATCCCATTGGGCCTAGGCCAGGAATCGCTGGATATGGGCAAGGGCGTTACCGAGATCGATATTAAGCTCAAGGATCCGACCAAAACAAAGCAATTCCGAGACAAGCTGGCCAAGGAGATCACCGGGGTGGAGGTCGCGACCTGGCAGGACCTGGCTGAGGATGTGATGGCGATCGCCGAGGCTAAGCGAGGGGGCACTTTTGTGATGTTGTTCGGTATTTTTCTGGTAGCCTTGATCGGAATGACAAATACGATACTGCTAGCGGTTTTTGAGAGAGTCAAAGAAATTGGCATGATGGCAGCCATGGGCATGAAGAGAAAGCAGATCGTCCGGCTTTTTATGCTGGAAGGGGCGATGATCGGGTTAATGGGGAGTATTGCCGGCTGCTTGATGGCTATTTTGCTCAATATCCCCTTTGTCAAATACGGACTTAACTGGGGGATGTATATGAGGGACATGGGTGATATTGGGTATCGCGTCACCGGGGTATCCCGCGGGGTGTGGAATATTAATATGTTCGTCGGTGCTTTTATTTTTGGCATCGTGGTTTCCGCGCTGACCAGTTTTTATCCGGCCTGGGTGGCGAGCAGAATGGAGCCGACGGAGGCGCTAAAACGTGTTTAAGATCGCTTTAAGAAATGTTTTTCGCAACAAGCGCCGCACAGCTTTGACCGGGGGCTTGATCGCCTTGGCGGTCATGCTGGCGATCTTTCTCTGGTCTTTTATTTCAGGGGTTGTGGACGGCATGTTCGATAATATGATCCGTTTGACCAGCGGCCATGTCCGCATCCTCAATTCAGATTATGTTAAACGCGAAAAGATGATGCCCCTGGAAGCCAATATCCCGAACTACAAGCCGGTGGAAAGAATTGCCGAAGCGAACCCGAACGTCACGCTGACCGCAGGCCGGATCAAATTTGGTGTGCTGCTGGATTACAAAGGCAATAATAAACCTGTGCTTGGTACTGGGATCGTTCCAGAAACTGAAAGCAAGATATCCCATCTTGATCAGAAAATAGTTGAGGGCAGAATGATCAGGTCGGGACAAGAGGAGATGAATATTGGTGAAAACCTGGCCCGGGATTTGGGACTAAAACTTGGGGACACCCTGACGGTGGTGACCCAGACCGCCTATGGCTCGATCACTGCCATGAATCTTAAGATCGTGGGAATTTTCCGTTATGGGGTGCCGAGTATTGACAGGACGACTTTCTATCTGCCCCTTTCTAAGGCGCAGCAGCTGCTCGATCTTGATAACTCCTCGACTTCGCTCGGAGCAGGTGCAGTGACCGAAATATTTATTCTGGTAAAGGATATGAATAAGGCGCCGGAAGTTGCCAAGGAAATCAGAACCAGTCTGGAACAGGTTTATCCGGGTCAATACACAACAAAGTCATGGCAGGAGATGGGCATCCTTTTTCTCTATATGGGGCTTGCTAAGAGGATATATGGCTCGATCTATTTC
>JAZFXQ010000057.1:0-52932 GCA_036448795.1 Candidatus Margulisiibacteriota bacterium
GCAAGCCTTTACGCAAAGAGTACAGCCAGTACATTTATCCAGGAGCACTCGGATACTCATTAGATTATCTTACTCTCCTTGATCTTAGAGATGAGCTTATCAACGATTTCTCCAGGCTCACCCTCCAGGATTTCCCCACTGCTCTTTGGGGGAGGAGTGAAAATTTTGATGACCTGGGTGGGGGAGCCGTCTAGCCCTATGTTTTTAAGATCTGCCTCAATATCTTCTGCTTTTAAGGTCTTAATTTCCGTTTTTTTGGCTTTCATCATCCCTTTAAGCGATGGCATGCGCGGTTCGTTAATTTGTTTTACTACCGTGATAACTGCCGGAAGGGGAGCTTCAACCACTTCGTTCACTTCTTCGAGAAGTCTTTCTACTTTTGCTTTGCTGCCGTCTATATCAATTTTAACCGCAAAGGTTACCTGTGGAATTCCCAGCCATTCGGCGATTCCAGGGCCAACCTGAGCAGTGTCTCCATCAATGGCTTGCTTTCCGCAAAGAATTAGATCGTAAGTTCCTATTTTTCTGATGGTTTGGGCTAAAGTGTAAGAGGTTGCCCAGGTGTCCGAGCCAGCGAAGGCACGGTCAGAGATGAGGACGACCTCATCTACTCCCATGGCAATTGTGTTTTTTAAAGCTTCGGCCGCTTGCGGAGGCCCCATGCTGATGACGGTTATCTTTCCACCCTGTTTTTCCCTGAGCTGGAGAGCGGCTTCAACCGCATTTTCATCAAAGGGGTTGACAATGGAAGGGACTCCTTCCCGTATCAAGGTGTTTGTCTCGGGATTGATCTTAACTTCGGTGGTTTCCGGAACCTGTTTGATGCAGACTATAATGTTCATTTACTTCTTGGCTCTGGCGCTTTCTTTGATAAGTTTTAGGGCGATCTCGTTCCTCTGGATCTGATTGGTCCCTTCATAAATTTGAGTTATTTTTGCGTCCCGCATCATTTTTTCAACCGGGTACTCCCGCATGTATCCGTATCCGCCGAGGATTTGGACTGCCTCGGTCGTGACTTTCATGGCTGTATCGGAAGCAAAGAGCTTTGACATGGCAGATGCTCTGGTATAATCCTTTGCTCCAGAGTCGATCATTCTGGCGGTTGAATAGACCAATGCCCGAGCTGCTTCTATCTGGGTGGCCATGTCCGCCAACATGTGCTGGATAGCCTGAAGGGAAGAGATCGGTTTCCCAAACTGGACCCTTTCCCGGCTATATTTTACGGCCTCGTCCAGCGCTCCCTGCGCGATCCCCACGGCTTGGGCCCCGATCCCCGGTCGGGTCAGGTCCAGTGTTTTCATGGCAACGATAAAGCCCATCCCTTCTTTAGCCAGAAGCTGGCTCTTGTGAATTTTGCAATCCTGGAAGATCAGCTCCCGGGTAGCTGAGCAGCGGATACCCATTTTGTTCTCTTTTTTCCCGAAGGTAAAACCAGGGGTTCCTTTTTCGATGATAAAGGCGGATGCCCCACGGCTTCCCTTGTTTTTATCGGTTATGGTAATCAAGGTGTAGACTTCAGCTTCTCCGCCGTTGGTGATCCATTGTTTGGTCCCGTTGATAATGTAGTGATCCCCTTCTTTTTTGGCGGTAGTTTCGATCCCACCTGCGTCTGAACCGGCGTTGGCCTCGGTTAAACCAAAGGCAGCCAGTTTTTTGCCGGCCGCAATCTCCGGCATATACTTTTTCTTTTGCTCTTCTGATCCAAAAAGCAGGATTGGTGCGGCGCCCAAGGCAGAAGCGGCAAAGGTAACCCCGACCCCTCCGCAAACCCGGCTGATTTCTTCAGTGGCGATACAAAAATTAAGGACGCTCTGTCCAAAGCCGCCGTACTCTTCCGGGATGTAAAGGCCGCATAGATCTGCTTCGGCAAAGGCTTTCATGAGATCCCAGGGAAACTCTTCTTTTTCATCCAGCTCGGCGCGCTTGGGAAGAACCTTTTCCACGGATACCTTGCGCGCCAAGTCCCTTATCATTTTCTGCTCTTCGCTTAAGAGATAATCAAGCATTTATACACCCCATCTTATAACATTTACTTTTTCTTTTGGCAATCCCATTTTTAGCTATGTTTTTACTCCTAGTTTCGAGAAGCAGCTGACCATATCTTCTTTGACTGCCTCGGCGGTTTCTCGAATGGCATTTTTGAAGGCCTGTGCTTTGGCGCGGCCGTGGGCTTTAAATACCACCCCTGAGATACCAAGCAGGGGTGCGCCTCCGTATTCATCATAGGTTATCGTTTTCCGAAGTTTTCGCAGGCTGGGGTAAAGCAAGGCCAAGCCAATCTTGTTCATGATCCCTTTGGAAAGTTCGTTTTTCAAAAGTTGAAAGACAGCTCCACTAATGGATTCCCCGAACTTCAAAATTAAGTTCCCCACAAACCCGTCGCATACGATCACATCTGCTTTGCCCTTAAGAATTTCTTTGGATTCTACGTTTCCAATAAAGTTGATAGGGGTCTGTTTAAGCAGGGGCCAGGCTTGGCGGGTTAACTCGTTTCCTTTTTCCTTCTCTTCTCCGATGTTTAGAAGTCCTACTCTTGGATTATCGATATGCAAGACATGCTGAGCGTAGAGGCTTCCCATTTCTGCGAATTGTTTCAAATTTTTAGGTTTGCAGTCAACGTTTGCTCCCATGTCCAGGAGCAAGACTTTGCCGGTAGGGAGTGGGAATTCCGTGGCAATGGCTGGCCGCTCAACTCCTGGAATCCTTCCCAGCTTAAAAAGGGCAGCCGCCATAAGCGCCCCTGTGTTCCCACCAGAAACAACCGCGTCAGCTTTGCCATTTTTAACTAAGGAGACAGCGACATTGATGGAAGCGTCCTTCTTTTGCTTAACTGCCTGAGCCGGGGGTTCGTCCATTTCAATCACTTCTGATGCCGCCACTACCGGAAGCTTCCCCTTCTCTTTATACTTTTTGAGCTCTCGGGATAATTTTTCCGGGTTGCCGACCAGTACGATCTCAACCGGCAATTCTTGGCTTGCATGTACCGCACCCTTTACGATTTCAAGCGGAGCAAAGTCTCCGCCCATCGCATCCACTGCGATCCTAATCACTTACTCTTTCTCCTTTTTACCCTTTCCCTTTTTTTCTTTCATTTTGATGATGGGCTGGCCTTTGTATTTGCCGCAGGCAGGACAGGCATGGTGGGAGAGAATGGGGGCTCCGCATTCGGGACAGCGGCTGAGGTTGACCGGAGAGAGTCTATAATTCGAAAATCTCCTTTTTCCCTGACGGACGTTTGAGTGTCTTTTTTTCGGCATGGGCATGGCTTATTCTCCTTTTGTTTGTGTCGGGATCCCCGTGCAGTCCGGCGAACACAAAGTCTTTATGGGTATGGCCAGCAAGAGATTTTGTCTGATCACTTCAGTAAGGTCGATGCTGTTATCCTTTTCAATTGGATAGATAAAATCCGCTTCCTTTAGCTCAGTTTCTCCGCCGCCCTTGAATTCGGTCGGTCTTCTGGAAAATTCCTCCTCGATTTCAACCGCAAGAGGATATTTAAAAGTTTTCAGGCATCTTGAGCATTCCAGCTCGATTTCAGTTTCAACCCGTCCCTTTACCAGAACCGAAGCGCCGGTACTTACAAGATGCAGCCTTATTTTGGCCGGCTTGGTCAGGCTGAAGTCATCTTCCGGGTACCTTAATTTTTCAGCCTGCTCCAGGTCTGCCTCGTTCCCAACCTTCTGCAGCAGCTCGGTAAGGTCAATTTTCACAACAAGGGGTAATTATACTTGATTTTGGGAAGGCTTGTCAACGACCGGACCGGGGGTGAGCCGCGTCATAGACCTCTTTGAGGCGCTCTTTGGTGATATGAGTGTAGACCTGAGTGGTGGAAAGCGAGACATGTCCCAGAAGCTCCTGGACCATTCTGAGATCTGCTCCGCCAGAGAGCAAATGGGTGGCAAAAGAATGGCGCAGGGTGTGGGGGGTCACTTTTTTATTAAGCCCAGCTTTTTTGGCATAAAAAGTGATCATTCGCTCCACCGAACGGGGGGTCAAGCGGCCTCCCCGGCGGTTAATAAAAAGAGCTGGCATCTTTTTGCCTGAGATCAAGTGAGATCGTCCTTCTTTTATATATTTATGTAAAGCAGCTCGGGCGTGGGATCCAAAGAGGACAATCCGCTCTTTGGACCCTTTTCCTAAGACCTTGATCTCGCCCTCATCGAAATCAATGTCATTCATGTTCATTCCAATGATTTCGGCCACACGCAGTCCCGTCCCGTAGATAACCTCAAGAATCGCTCGATCCCGCAAGCCCTGTGGCGATTTCTGGTCAGGGGCTTCCAGCAAGGATTTTAACTCTTCCGGATAGAGGAAGTTTGGAAGTTTTCGTGGCAGCTTTGGGGTCAGCAGATTTTGAAAAGGATCTTGCTCGACCAGCTTCTCGCGTATCAAAAAGCGAAAAAAAGAGCGTGCCGAGGAGAGCTTGCGGGCGATTGATCTTCGGGAATATCTTTTCTTTTCGAGTGCCAGAAGATAATCTCTGGCGGCAGAGCGATCTGTCTTTTTGCCTTTTAGAAAATTAGTCAGGAACCTAAGGTCTCGCTCATAGTTGCTGATAGTATGTGAGGAATAATTGCGCTCGGTTTTGAGAAAATTAATAAATTTGCAAATCAGTTCCTTCTTAAAAAAATTCAAAATAATTTCTCCTTTTACAGCCCTTCCCCTGTGCCTTGAGCGTCCTTCAATTTGTTTTGCTTGTAATAAAGCAGCCTGAGATTAAAGCAAACATTGTTATTTGAAGGATTAATTGCTAGTTCTTTCCGAAATTCCTCTTCGGCTTTTTTGAACATATTTTTCTTCATATAAACAAGTCCCAAATTATTGTGAACCATTGGTTCTTGGGGGTTTAGTTCAAGAGATTTTTTGTATTTTGATTCAGCTTTATCTGGTTGTTCCTCTAAATAATACATTGTGCCCAGGTTTCGGTGGGCCAGTGATGAATGGGGTGAAGTCTTGACAGCATTTTCCCAGAAGTTTAATCTGTTTTTGAAGTTTTTGCTATGGTTAAAAGTTATTATTGTTAAAAGGACAAGGACGATCACCGCTCCCAAAATTGGCGAACTATTTTTTTTCGCACTTAAATTTTTTATCATGTCAGTTTCTAGCAAAATGATAATAAAGCCAATGATGGGCAAATAAATTCTGTGTTCTATAAAGTAAGCGACGATTGCCGGATTTGGTTGAATAAAGGAGGGTAGCAGGAAAAGAATAAACCAAAACGATCCAAAAATAATGAAATTATAACATTTGTTTTTTGAGAGAAAGAGAGCGATGGTTAAAAGAGTTATTGCAATAAATCCGTAAACAAAGGTTGTGTCTTGAATTATGGGTAAAACCGACAAATTAAAAGGCAGAAGAATTTTGCCAATGTATTGAATAATTGCAGGGAGGTTCCCCAGCAAAGATCTTACCATGTTAGAGGGCGTCATTTTTATTGGATTTGCTAGAGCAGCATGCCGAAGGAAAAACCAAAGAGTTATTATGGTAAACCAACCTATTGCAAACAATTTTTCGGTAGAAGAGAATAACCTCTCTTTTGTGATCAAATGAAGATATAAAACACACATTATGATCAAAACAAGGGCGGATTCTTTTGTAAAAAGCGCTAGGGCGAAAAAAAGCAAGTGCCACAAATAAGATTTCCCATTTTTAGTTTCTAAAAAATTCAAAAACGAGATAAAAGCCATGAGTATAAAAATGGTCAGCAACGAATCATTTCTTCCTGGAATCCAGGCTACTGCTTGCGTTAATACTGGATGAACAGTAAAGACTAAAGAAAAAAATAATGCCAGCTCTTTTCTATACTTTAGCTTTATCAAAAACATAAAAAGCAGGCAGGCAGCTAAGAGATGGATATTTATATTTGTGAAATGATAGATAAAAGGAGAGGCACCCCCTAATTGTGCATCCAGCATAAAGGATATGGTCAGTAAAGGACGATAATAGGCCTCAAAACACTGGGACGAATGAAATGCGTCTTGCCTAAATACTTGAAAGACATTTGATGAACTGGTTAAAAAAGGAAGTTTTTCTAAAATTAAGATGTTATCGTCTAAATAAGTGAAATTAAAAAACAGGGTCTGTGAATATAGGAGCAAGCCTATGAAAATTATCCAAAAATAGGGATGCCAGGTTTTTAAAAATGTTTCTTCAACCCAGTTTCCTTTTGACATGTTTTATTAGAGGCCGTACTTAGCTCTTTTGTCCGAGGTGAGCGGAAAATAGTCATTTCCTTCTTTGACAAATCTTACTGGATCGCCCGGCCGGGTATCGATATGGATCCATTTTTCCTTGGGGTAGAAACCGACTCCCCGCAGCTCGGGGATAGTTTCAGTGTACTTGAATAATTCCTGCGGAGAAACGCCTTCTATCATGATATGGGCGGCTTTTCCCATGGTATGGAAGCTTCTCTTGGGCTTGTTTAATTTTTCGTAGTAGGCATCACACCAGTAGGCCGAGAGAATTCTTACCTTTTTTCTGAAGTGTCCGCCAATCTGCTCCAGCGCTCCCGCCAGTCCCAGATGTATCCGGTATTCTCCTTTGCATTCCGGGCAGCGGCAGGCAAAGTCTTTGTGGTTAAAGTGTTCGCTCAGATTCCCCATCTAAGCATTATTATATATTTTTTCTATTGACAACGCAAACCAGGATAGATATACTTTGGCATATTTTCCGGTCCGCTCGCCTGCCTGCCGGCAGGCAGGTATGAGGGAGGAGAAAAAAATGAAGAAACGATACCTTTTTACCTCAGAATCTGTCACCGAAGGCCACCCCGACAAAATGTGCGATCAGATCTCGGATGCCATACTTGACGCCATTATGGAAAGGGACCCGCCCGGACGCGTTGCGGTTGAAACCCTGGTTACCAATGGAACCTGTGTGGTTGCCGGGGAAATCACAACCGGGTGCTATATTGAGATTCCTCAGATTGTCAGAAATACCATCAAGGAGATCGGCTATACCCGTGCCAAATACGGCTTTGATTATGAAACCTGCGGAGTGATGCTCGCAATCCAGGGACAGTCCAAAGATATTGCCCGCGGCGTTGACAAGGCCCTGGAGATCAAAGGCGGGGAGGTCGTCAAAGAGGATTTGGAAGGGTTGGGGGCAGGGGACCAGGGATTGATGTTCGGATTTGCCTGTGATGAAACCGAAGAACTTATGCCGTTACCCATTACCCTGGCGCACAAATTGGCCAAAAAATTAGCTGAGGTCCGCAAAACCGGTGAACTTTCCTACCTGCGTCCGGACGGCAAGTCTCAGGTTACCATCGAGTATGAAGATGATAGGCCGCTCAGGGTCCATACCGCCTTGATTGCTGCCCAACACTCGCCTGATGTAGCCGTGGAAAAAATCAAACAAGATATCATTGAGCGTGTGATTCTGCCAACCCTTCCGGGAAAGTTGGTGGATGATAAGATTAAATATTATGTTAATCCCACGGGAAGATTTGTGATCGGGGGACCGCAAGGAGATACCGGCGTCACTGGAAGAAAGATCATTGTGGATACCTACGGCGGATACTCACGGCATGGAGGAGGGTGCTTTTCTGGCAAAGATCCGACCAAAGTGGATCGTTCAGGTACCTATGCCGCACGCTGGGTGGCCAAGAATATTTTGGCGGCCGGACTGGCAAAAAAGTGCGAGGTCCAGATTGCTTACGCCATTGGGATTGCCAGACCGCTTTCTGTTATGGTGGATACCTTTGGCACCGGGGAAATACCGGATACCAAGATCGCAAAATTAGTGGATGATACTTTTGACCTGCGCCCCGGTCTGATTATTAAGAACCTGAAACTGCGCCGACCGCTTTATAAGCAGGTGGCTGCCTACGGGCACTTTGGCAGATTGGATCTGGATTTGCCCTGGGAAAAAACAGATAAAGCAGCTGAGTTAAAGAAAAAAGCCAGTCGGCCGTAACTAGTTAACCAGATATCTTTGTCCGTAGATGGCTTTGCCTCCACTGGTGTAGTCTTCCCAGAAAATATAGAAACTGTTATCAGAAGAAGTTGCTAGGATTTTGGGGGCCCTTCCTCCATTTTTGCTTGAGATTTTGAATCCGTTTTCAACCCAAGCCGGCTTACCATCGCTCTTTATTTTCTGAATATAGAGCTCATAGTGTTTGCCGCTCCGGTAATCTTCCCAAGCAATTATGACACTCCCGTTTTTCCATGGGATAATTTGAGGAGCATATTGGGTATGAGGGATAAGCGCCACCGGGACCCCATCTTCTCCCCAGGGGAGCTTACCCGAGGGGTCTACTGCTGCAGCAAAAACATCCCAGTTCCCGTAACGATAATCTTCCCAGACCAGAATGGTTTTATTTCCGAATTTTGGATTCTGTTGGGTGCGGCTCAATTGGTTGAGAGGAATGCCGTCCCTCATCCAAATAGGTTGTCCGGATTTATTTATGCGCTGGGCATAGATATCGTAACTCCCACCTCCCTTATCTGTCCAGGAGATGATTACTCCTCCTTCCCCATCTGAAATTAATTTGGGAGCACGCTGGACATCCGGAGCCCCACAGACTAAAACACCCTCTTCATGCCAAAGGGCCTTCCCTTTGGCGTTTATTCTTTGGGTATAGATATCCGGATTTCTATCTCCGCGGCGGTAGTCTGTCCAGGCTAAAATCGCTCCACCCGCTCCGTCCGGGAGCATGCTTGCATCAAGTTGGTTGCCATTTGCAGAAATGGCGATTTTGCCCTTTTTGCCCCACAGAAGCATTCCCTTTCCAGATACCCTCTGAGCGTAGATATCCTGAAGACTTAGGACGTCCCGATCATCCTGCCAGGCCACAATCGCCCCGCCCGCTCCGTCAGAAATCATAATCGGTTTGATCTGTCGGGATTTGACTTTTGCCAGTGAGAGGCTGCTTTCCCAGAGCTTTTTCCCCTTGGAATCTAAGTGTTGTGCCCGAATGGAAGGAAATTCTTCAATGCGGCGATCTTCCCAGGCAATGATTGCTCCCCCCTTGCCATCCGGCACAATCTGCGGGTCAAATTGATCGGCCGCGACTTTAGCAATCGCGATTCCATGACGTCCCCAGGCTAATTGCCCTGTCTTGTCTATTTTTTGCGCATAAATATTAAAAAAGCCAGAGCGGGCGTCTTCAAAAACTAAGATAATTTCCCCTTTACCATTCGGAATTAACTCAATGTTTTGCTGTACGACTGAACCATGCGCAGCGCAGACCACTACCCCAGATTTTTTCCAAAGAAGAGTTCCATCCGGTGAAATTTTTTGCGCGTATATATCATAGTTTCCAAAGCGGCTATCTTTCCAGGTCACAATTATATTTCCGGTTGGGGTTGAGGTAACTGCTGGTGATTCCTGTGCCAGACGATCTGAAATTATGAGAAGGCCACCCGTTTTCCAGAGAGGGGTGCCCGCACTGTTTATCTTTTGAGCAAAAAGGTCCGCTTTTCCTTTTCGGCTGTCCTCCCAAACCACAATCCAATCTTCGGTTTTTAATTTGACAATCTCTGGATTTCTTTGTTTGCCGAGCGATCTGCAGACCGGACGACCGTTATCCTGCCAGGCCACTCTTCCATCTTTAAAAATTCTTTGGGCATAAATATCGCTTTCTTCTGCCCGGTGGTCTGTCCAAACCAAAATTGTTCCCCCCGATCCATCCGGGGAGAGCTTTGGGTTTTCTTGTGAATAAGGATAAGAGCAAGCGCAAACCCCTTCCTTTTCCCATTCAAGGTTTCCAGCCAGATCTATTTTTTGCGCATAGATATCGATGTTCCCTGAACGGGCATCGTTCCAGGCAATAATTGCGCCATTTTGAGTGGAAAGAATGACCGGACGTTCTTGGTTAAGTTGAGCAGAACAGATTGGAATCCCATCCCTTTCCCAGAGGATCTTGCCAGAGGGATCAAGGTGCTGTGCAAAAATATTGTTGTCTGAGGAACTAATTCGGCCGTCGGCCCAAACGATAATTGCCCCTCCCTGGCCGTCGCTTGCGATTTTTGGATACCATTGCGTGCCGGGCGCAGTTGAAACCGGGATTCCATTTTCCTGCCAGAGGGGGTTTCCAGAGCCATCCAGTCTTTGGGCGTAGACATCTTCTCCTTTTTCGCTACGATAATCATGCCAGGTAACGAATGCCCCTCCCGCTCCGTCTGAAATTATTTCTGGGCCGAATTGTCCAGCGGTTGCCACGCAAACCGGGGTGCCGCCTTCACCCCAGAGCGTGTTTCCGGCATAGTTTATTTTCTGGGCAAAGACGTCTGAGTTTCCGTTTCTGTAATCCTGCCAGACAATGATAAGCCCCCCAGCGCCATCGCTGGTTATCTGCGGGAAGTTCTGGTTTCCAAAACGGGAGCAGGCACCTATCCCATCTTTTGCCCAAAGTAGCCGACCGGATTCATCGATCTTTTGAGCGAAGATATCATAATAACCAGAACGACCATCTTCCCAGACAAGGATGTAATTCCCATGCCCATCACTAATAATTTTTGGATTTTGTTGTGGAGAATTGCCCGGAGTATCGTTGATAAGTAATCCGTAAGTAGCCCAGAGGGCTTTGGGCTCTGCTGCATAAGCCGGCGCAATCAGAATTGAAACCAATGCAAAAATCAAGATGCATTTATGAATGTTCATGTTACAGCCTCAGCCAGTTTCATAGAGATTACTTTTGAAACCCCCGGTTCTTCCATGGTAATGCCGTAGATGTTGTTTGCTACAGCCATGGTGCATTTGTTATGAGTGATTACAATGATTTGGCTTTGTGAGGAGAAATCCTTGAGCATTTCTGCAAAACGGCCGATGTTGGCATCGTCTAGGGCAGCGTCAACCTCATCCAGAAAACAAAAAGGGCTTGGCCGAATTTTTAGTAGAGAAAAGAGAATAGCAATGGCCGAAAGAGATCTTTCTCCACCGGAGAGAAGGGGGAGCGGAAGCCACTTTCGGCCCGAAGGCCTGACAGAAATTTCGATTTCTGCTTCGAGAGGCGGGGCTTCCGGAGAAAGGGAGATCTTGGCTTCTCCGCCCTGGAAGAGCTTGGAAAAGATTTCTGAAAAAATCGAAGAGAGCTGTCGCATGGTATCTAAAAAGGCTTGTTCGGCTTTAAGATCGAGTTCCGTGATTAAGCTGCGCAGGTTTTCGCGCGCACCATTTAGATCTTCTAGCTGTGCCTCAATAAAGGAAAGCCTCTCTTTCCCTTTTTCAAACTCTTCGATAGCCAGGAGGTTCACCGGCTCCAGCGATCGAAGCTTTGACTTCATTTCTTCCACTTCTTTTTTTGCCTTTGAGGTGTTTGATGCCGTATAAGCAGAGGCCAGGGCTTCTTCCATGCTCAGATTGTATTCCAGAGAAAGCTTTTCGCTTATGGTATTCGTTTCCCCTTCCAGTTTAGCCAGGGCGATTTCAAGGGAAGATTCTTCGGTCAGGGCCTTTCGTTCGGCCTGACCCTCGGTTCTCACCTTTTCTTCCAGAGCCGAGATCTTTTGGGAAATCTCTTCTTTTTCCTGCCTCTTCTGAGCAAGGATAAAAGCTGCGGTTTGCTTGGTCTTGGCTTCTTCAACCTTCTCGGTCAGATTTTCAAGCTGGGAACAGTAGGCCTGCAGGGCAAATTCGACCTTTCCCTTTTCCTCGAGAACTT
Source organism: Candidatus Margulisiibacteriota bacterium (assembly GCA_036448795.1). GTDB lineage: Bacteria > Margulisbacteria > WOR-1 > O2-12-FULL-45-9 > O2-12-FULL-45-9 > JAZFXQ01. The sequence continues at coordinate 11,606 of JAZFXQ010000057.1, forward strand.
TCTTCCCTTCTTCCTCAAGCAGTTCCAGTTTTAGCCGATAGGTTTCTTCTTTCTCAGTCGAGTGACCAAGGCTAAGGATGAGCTTGCTTTCCTTTCCCAAGGAGGAAAGGATGGAGGCCAGTATTTCAATTAATTCTGCGGATTGTTTAAGGATTCTTTCGAAAAATTCTGCGAGCGGAATCTCGGCAAGGTCCAACCCTTTTTTTTCCTGCTCCAGATCAGATCTTATTGCAACAATTTTTTCCTGCATTTTCTTTTCTTTTTCCTGAAGGCCGCTTAAGAATTTCTCTTCCCGCTCGGTTTCACTTTTGACAAAGCGCTGGTCGAGTTCGATGTCGCGCAAGCGATCTTTCTCTTCGTCAAGCTTGACCAGCCGCTCATCAATTTCATGGTCGATTTTTCGGTGGACCTCTTTGAGCATCAGCAGCTCTTGGGAATCTTTTTCTTCAGTTTCTTTCTGAGCTAAGCTTTCTTTTTTTATCTTTTCCAATTCCTCAGTCAATTTATTTTTCTTTTCTAAAATTTGTTCAAGCACTCGCCGGCTCAGGCCGATCTCCAGCTCTTTTAGATGGGATTGGATTTCAAGATATTGCTTGGCTTTTCGGGCCTGTTCTTCCAAAGTAAGAAGCTGCTCGTTAACCTCGATTTTTAAATCGCTGATACGTAAAATGTTCTGTTCCGCGGCAATCAGCTTCTTTTCGGCTGCCAGTTTTCTGGTCTTATACTTATTGATTCCGGCCGCTTCTTCAAAAACCGCTCTTCTCTCTTCTCCCTTGCTGGAAAGTATGGCATCCACCTGCCCTTGGGTGATGATGGAGTAAGTTCCCTCGCCCAGCCCGGTATCCAAAAGGAGATCCTTGATATCTTTTAAGCGGCATTGGTTTTTGTTGATGAAGAATTCGCTCTCTCCTTCGCGAAAAGTTCGGCGTTTGATCGAAACTTCGGTAAAAGGGACCGGAAGTTTTCCGGCCGAGTTGTCGAAAACTAGCGCTACTTCAGCCAAAGAGAGGGGTTTTCGAGAGGAAGTCCCGGCAAAGATGATATTTGAGAGATTGGCCACCCTGAGCTGGCGGGGATTGTCTTCTCCCAAAACCCAGCGCGTGGCATCCAGCAGATTGCTTTTGCCGCAGCCATTTGGACCAACGATGGCCGTAATCCGAGCATCTTCCGAAAATTCAATTTCGGTTGAATCGGTAAAGGTTTTGAAACCCCGCAGAATTAGGGATTTTAGAAACACCTTGCATTAATAATAACATAAAGCGAGCCTGAGCATCAACCCAGCAGCATAGTGGTGCTGGGTCAACTAAAGCATTTGCATCTAAAAGGGAGTGTGTTAAAATAACGCAAAATGAGGAAGATTTTAGTTTCGCTACTCCTGCTTTTATTTTTTACCTCTCTGGTGAAAGCTGGGATTTTTATCTCTGAACCTAAAGATAAGTTGATCACCTTTAACGAAGTTGTGATGCTGCGTGGGGCGTCAAAAGAATTAGATATTCTCAAGGTTAATGGGCAAAAAATAAAATTTGAGCCGGACGGATCTTTTTCCTGCGGTCTGGTTCTGAAACCCGGCAAGAACTATGTCGAAGTGCGGGCCCTGGATAAAGACAAGAATCATTTTGTCAAGAAAATCCGTATTTTAAGGCTAAAGACCTATCCGGACATGGAAATCCTCTATGATGGAAAAAAGCATTGGGCGCGCAACCAAGTTATATATCTTTCCAGTCTGGGATTTATTGAAGGGTATCCCGATAACTATTTTTTCCCGGGGAATCCGATAACCCGGGGGGAATTTGCCACTTGGATCGCTCGCATAAAGGGGTTCAAGATACCGATTTTGACCGAGGATGTGTTTTTTGATGTTCCGAAAGAACACTGGAGAGCCCCTTATATTAAGGTGGTCGTGGATGCCGGCTTTTTGAGCGGCTATACTAATGAGACTTTTGGGATTGATGATCCCATTTCTCGCCGCGAAGCCGCGCAGGTTACGGTGGTCACCGAAGGTCTCAGTGTGGGTGAGAAAATAAGGTCATTCTTTATCGATGTCCCAAGGGAGGAAGAGGGAGCTACCCCGATTTATGTTGCAGGCGAAAAAGGATTGGTAAAGGGGGTTTATGAAAACATCCCGGTTTATGATCCAGATCGAGCTTTGACTCGAGCAGAAGCGGCGGTGTTGCTGGCTAGATTCGCGCGTCCGATTAACAGCATACGCTACTTATTTGATTTTGGGAGGGGTTTTTCAGAAGTAAATTATTGCAGTCTGAATGTTCCTCCGGAGGTTGTTTATTTTTGGACTGAACCCGGCAGAATACGCCGCGCAGAAAGGACAACGGTTAGAGTGCGGGCGCAAATTGCTTCGCGGGAAAGGTTCCTGCCTATTTCCACCGTTAAGGTTAACCTGTCGGAGGTTGGGGGAGTACCCGACACCAAGATGTTTGATGATGGTACCCACGGAGATGAGGAAAAAAATGATCTTATTTATTCGCTCAATCTTTCTCTGGAACCTAAAGTGAGTGGGGCCAAAGTTCTAATAGTTACTGCGGTTGACCAGTTAGGGTGGGAAGGCAAAAGGCAAACCTCGCTGTTGATAGTCGAATGATGAGAAACCAACTAATTTTCATATTTATTTTGTCATTTGTCATTCTGGCGCTGCCTACCCATGCTCAATTGGGAGGGCTGGGGATTAATCCTTTTGACATCGAGATCGGAAGTAGGCCGCTTGGAATGGGAGGGGCTTTTGCCGGCTTGGCGGATGATATGAATGCGGCCTTTTACAATCCGGGCGGGCTGGCTTGGGCAAAAGGGATTTCACTCAGCCTAAAAGATTTTGGGAATATTTCAGCAGTTCAAGCTTATCCCACTGGGTTTGGTTCCTCTCTTGGATTAGCAGTTATTACAAGTAAAATTTCGAATATTCCAATTCCCGCAGGTTCTGCTAATTCCAATAGTAATATCATCAGCCTCTCCTATGGGACAAAGCTGACCTTTTTGCCCGGCCTTTATAAAAGGCCTTTTTTTCAGCGCCTGGGGTTGGGCTTGAATATAAAAGGGTTGATGGGGCAGACTTTGAGGAGGACCGATGAGCCGGATCGCTCAGCAACCGGCTGGGACATGGATGTGGGGGTATTGTGGAAGGGAGAAGAATGGTGGTCAGCGGGGGTATCTTTGCAGAATATTCTTCCAGCCAAAACCTTAGGGGGAGGGATAATCAAGTGGGATGTTGGCGAGGAGGAAGGGATTCCAGCTGTTGGGAAGTTATCGGCTTCGGCTCGGTTAATCGGAGATATTGGTTCACCCATTTTTATGGAAGGGAGAGAACTGCTTTTGGGTGGCGAGCTCGATTTTTCCAGGAATCGACCGATGCTGCTGCGTCTGGGAGCGGAGTGGAATTTTGCAAAAAGATATTATTTTAGAACAGGTTTCATGCAGCAGTATCAAAAAATCGGAATTTCTTCTGATATAAATTTTGGAATGGGTCTCCGTTTTGAGAGATGGGGACTTGATTTTGTGAGTTACAGAGAACCCATTCAGGACGAACGCTTTTTCTGCGCCTCATTTCTTTATTTTCCCAAGGAATGGATAGTGGTTAGAAAACTGGATGTTGAGAAGCCGGCGGTTATGATCGAGAGACCGATCGAGATGATTTCCCTTGAGGATAATATTGTTACTTATGATGATAAGATCGAGGTTTTTGGCAAGGTCAAGCCGGGTGTGGAGGTTTATATAAACGGTTTAAGGGCTTCCTTGGGTCCGGACAATTCCTTTAAGACCGTGGTTCCCCTGCGCCTGAAGAAGAATCTGATTGTAGTAGAGGCGCGCTACGAGGGCGAGAAGAAAGTGTGGAAATATAAGGTGCTCAGGAAGGCCAGGGTGAAGATTGCTGATGAGGAAAGGGTTAAGGATTTGGAAGAGAAAAAAGAGGCGGTGGAGTCTTTGGTTACCATGGGTGTGATCGAAATAACTCCTGAGGCAGAATTTGTAATGGAGGCCGGGGTCACCCGAGGAGAGCTTTCGAGCTGGCTGGTAAAGGCTTCAGATATGAAACTGCCGGAGGTCAAAAAAGACCTTTTTGCAGACGTTCCCAAAGAACATCTCTTGGCTCCCTATATCAAGGTTGTTACTGATTTAAAGTTGTTGCTCCCCTTCCCAGACGGGACTTTTCGGCCGGGAGCAGTTGTTTCTAAGGAAGAGGGAGATGCGATTTTTGCGAAGTTTGGAGTAGCCAGATGAAAATCCGAAGTCCGAAATCCGAATATCGAAATAAATCCAAAATCCCAATTTCCAAACTGGTCATTGCAGTCTTGGTCATTATTTCATCATTCTGGCTTGGTCATTGGTTATTGGTTGCGCCAGCATATGCGCAGAAAAAGGCGGAAGCCGAGGAAAAGCTAACGAAGGGCGAGGCGGTCATGTACATTTCGGCCACGGATTTCATGAAGAAGAAGATCGGGGAGCTCCTTTCTTGGACCATCGGCTATGATATCTCTAAGGTGAGCCGCATAAAACTCACCCCAACCATTAATTATGTCATGGCTATTCCGAAAAGGGTTCCACCGGATGGAAGGACCATCCTTGAAATCGTGGCTTCAGTGGATAATCCGGGAGGTCTGAAAAATATTGCGGGGGTCAGAGCAGACTTAAGCTCTATCGGACGGCTTCCGAATACCATGCTTGTGGATAATGGTCTCTTTGGTGATAAAAAAGCATCTGACGGCATTTATACTTTGCAAACTAGTGCTTCCCCAAAGATTGAACATGGAGTGAAGGAGGTGCCGGTAGCAGTTGCCAACAAAAAGGGATGGCTGGCCCTTGCCAAAACAACCTTGGATATTAGAGTGAATCCGGTTATAATTGAGGCAAGGTTTGCGCCAGATAAGGCACGTGCTGGGAGCTCTGCTCCGGTTACCCTTACGATTAGGATTGACAATCCGGGAAGAATTGAGGACTTGAAGAAGGTCACAGCGGATTTAAGATCTTTCGGGTATACCGAGCTGGCGTTGTTGCGAAACGATGGCCGGGGAGGGGATGCAGTGGCTGGAGACGATATTTTTACTTTGCGATTTGTGGTGCCTGAGTTTGTGAGCGAGGGGGAATATAACATAAGGGTGGGAGCTTCAAACCTGGCTGGGGGTTACGGATTTGCAGATGTTGTTTTGAGGGTTTATAGATAATGTTGACCACCTTAACCATTATCAGCATATTCACCGAAATTTTTGCTTCGGGCATCCTGATTGCAGGAACGGTGGCTTTTCTTAAGAATTATTTTTCATTTAAACGAATAAAAGATCTGCTTTTTAGCTTGGTTTTCCTTACTTTCTTTGTTTTTGTTGCTTCAACCATCGCATCACAGATGATGTTTAACCTGGGGCGAGAGCTTTCCGAGCTTATACTGGTGCATAAGGGGATATCAATCTGTCTTGTGTTTTGTGCGGTTTTTCTTTGGGCTTTTATACTGGAGAGATTTGATAAAAGGAAATGGCGATGGAGCAGTCTCTTGACGTTGCTCCTGGCCGGTTTTTTTGTTTATCGCATCTTGGGCTCATCTGTGAATCTGATTTACCGGGAGGGGATAATCGAGCCGATTGCAACTTTTTCTCTTTCTGTGCCGGTTAAACCTTTCTTTGTTCTAATGTGGATATTGTTGGCGGTTTTCTCGTTTATTTCTGCCCCATCCTACCCTCGGGGAAGAAGATCCCTTACTCTGTATCTTGGATATTCTGCCCTTTTTATTCTGGCGGCAATGTTTTGTTCGTTCCTTTATGTCCGTTTCGGAGAACCCGGATATCTTTTGGTTTCTTGGATTTTAATCCTTATTTCTAGCTTAGGATTCCTGTTGGCCGAGTTAATTCCTTCAGAATCCCCCGAGGCCAAAAGACCGCTGCGCTTCTTCAGATCACGTATTTTATTTAAACTCATGCTTATTTTTGTCCTGTTAATTGTAATTCTTTTTGAAGCCACCACCCTGGCTACCATAAATATCAGCAAGGAAGCTTTATCTAAGGCAATCGTTAATAATTATTTAAGAGCGGCAGAAGATCTTGCTTCAGAGATTAAGGCCTCTCCGGAGAGGCCTTCCTTTGAATCCTTGCAGAGGTTGGTCTCAACCGCCAGAGTGGATGCAAAGGGAGTAGCCTTTGTGGTTGATAAAGAGGGTCGGCTTATTTCTCACCCGGATAAGAAACGGGCCATACAGCGTGAAAATCTTATAAGGAATCAAGGAGTAGAACGGGTTTCGGGAGGGGAAAGAGGAGGGGGCGAGTTGCGGGATGAGCTGGGAAGCGCAGTGGTTGGAGCTTATGTGCCCATAAAAAAATATGGTTGGGGGGTGGTGGTCCAGGAACCCCTGGATTCCGCCTATTTTGAGCTCCGCAGATTAGAAACCAACTCGCTTCTTTTTGTAATCGCCGGAATGTTCCTTACCGCTTTGGTTGGAATCTTTTTTGCTCACTCAATTGAGAAACCGATCAAAGAGTTAACCCGGGGGACCGAGGCAGTTGCTAAGGGGGACTTGCACTGGCATGTAGCAATTGATTCGGACGATGAGATCGGCCAACTTGCTGCGGCCTTTAATCAGATGACCAAGGATTTAAGAGATAGCCAGGAGCGTCTTGTTCTTTCAGAGAAATTAGCTTCTTTAGGGACCATGGCGGCGGGGATGGCCCATGAAATTAAAAATCCATTGGTTTCTTTGCGAACTTTCACTCAACTTTTGCAGCAAAAATGGGAGGACACCGAGTTCCGCGAAAAATTTTCATCCATTATTCCTCACGAAATTGAGCGCATTAACCGCATCGCAGAGAGTTTATTAAAATTTGGGAAACCGATGAAGCCAGAGCTTACCAAGGTGGAAGTAAATGCCCTGCTCGAAGAAGTACTCATGCTCTTTGAGAGCGAGACCAAAAAGCATAACATAAGGGTCACCATGAAGCTGGCGGAGCTTCCAGAGATAACCGGCGATGCCGGACAGCTTCAGCAGGCTTTTGTAAATATTGTTAAGAACGCGATTGAAGCCATGCATGAAAAGGGCGGGGAGCTCATTGTCAAAACGGATGTAGGAGAGGTGGTCCGGCTTGGGAAAATTCAAAGGGAAGGCAGAAAAAGAGGCGAGGAGATGGTTTGGGGAGAAGAGGAAGTGATGGATAAACCGATCCCGGTGGTTTTCATAGAGGTTTCGGACAGCGGAGAAGGGATACCGGAAGAAAATCTTAAAAGTTTATTCGATCCGTTCTTTACCACGAAAATGACCGGAACCGGGATGGGGCTTCCTATAACCCTGCGCATCATAGAAGAGCACAAAGGATCGTTAAAGGTCAGGAGTCAGGAAGGGAAAGGGACAACGTTTATAATAACTCTACCCCAGAAGCACTAGCCTTTGATCTTTTTTAAAAGAGTCTGCATGCCGTGTTCAAGCATTCCGTCCATTTTTTCAAGGAGCCCGCTTTGGGCAAGATGGTAAGGGTTTTCTTGGTGGTCGCCAAAGACGATATTACCACTGGTTTTATAAGTAACTCCTTCTAAGGTTATGCTGTTTTTCGATTTGTCAGTATTATCTTTTAGCATAGGTATCACTCATAATATTTATCGAGTTAGGAAGCAGAAAACTTGCGTCGTAAATGCATGGCTGTTATAATTGTGGCGATGGCTTAAAATTGAGGATGATTAATTATGGCGATGTTTGAAAGATTTACCGAGAGAGCGGTTAGAGTAATTATGGCGGCCCAGGAGGAAGCCAAGCGCTTGGGAACCCCCTTTGTGGGGGTGGAGCATCTTTTGTTAGGCATGATGCGCGAAGGGGAGCCGATCGTACTCCGGACTTTGGAGCATTTCAGGATCGACCCGGCTGCTCTCAAGGAACGCATCGAAGAAAAAATTGCGAAAATGCAGTCCCCCGGGAAAGTCGGGCCGGAGCTTCCCTTTAACACTCGAGTCAAAAAAGTTATCGAACTAGCCTGGGATGAGGCCCGGGGTTTGGGGCACAGCTATGTGGGTGTGGAACATTTATTTTTGGGGATATTGAGAGAGGGAAGTGGAATAACCGGCGAAGTTTTGGGTGAGCTGGGAATTACCATCGCTTCAGCCAAGGACCAGATTGTGACTATCCTGGGAGAGGTTGCGACCTTTCAAAAAAGGATGCCGCGGCCCACCCGCACCCCGGTCCTGGATGGTTTTAGTCGGGACTTGACCGTTCTGGCAAGAGGGAAAAAGCTTGATCCGGTGATCGGGCGGGCCAAAGAGATCGAAAGGGTAACCCAGATCCTTTCCCGTCGCAAAAAAAATAATCCAGTCTTGATTGGAGAGGCCGGAGTAGGGAAAACCGCTATCGTAGAGGGATTATCCCAGAGAATTGTAGCGGGAAACGTTCCGCCGCCTCTTTTAGGCAAAAGAGTGGTCACCTTAGATCTGGGCCTGTTGATCGCGGGGACCAGATATCGGGGAGAGTTTGAGGAGAGAATGAAAAAAGTGATCGGTGAGGTAACCAAGGATGGGAATGTTATTCTTTTTATCGATGAGCTGCATACCCTCATCGGAGCAGGTGCGGCAGAAGGGGCCATGGATGCTGCAAACATTTTGAAGCCAGCGCTTGCCCGGGGTGAGCTTCAGTGCATCGGAGCCACCACCATCGATGAGTATCGGAAAAGGATCGAGTCTGATCCAGCGCTGGAACGCAGATTTCAATCGGTTATGGTAGAGGAACCAACTGTACATGAGACCATTGAGATCTTAAAAGGACTGCGCGAACGCTATGAAGACTTTCACAAGGTCAAGATTACCGACGATTCTCTGGTTTCTGCAGCGCGGCTTTCTGCGCGTTACATTTCGGATCGGCACCTGCCGGATAAGGCCATTGATTTAATTGATGAGGCGGCCTCAAAAGTCATGCTGCAGTCTTCGGTTGCTCCGCCTGAGCTGGTTGAGATCACAAAACAGATTGAAAAAGTGAAGGGAGAAAAAGAAAAGGCGGTTGAAAACCAGGAGTTTGAACAGGCCGCTCAGCTCAGAGATAAAGAAGATGGCCTGCGCTTGCAGTATGAAGCTATTTCAAAAAAAATGACTGGGTTGACGCGTGAAGGATATCCCGAGGTAAATTCAGAAACCATTGCCCAAGTGGTTTCCTCCTGGACCAGCGTTCCGGTAACACAACTCACCACAGAAGAGACCGAGCGGTTGCTCAAGATGGGGGAAGAGCTAAAGAGACGGGTGGTGGGCCAAGATGAGGGAATTTCGGTGGTTTCTAAATCTATTCGTCGGGCGCGAGCAGGGCTAAAAGATCCCAGACGGCCGATCGGGTCATTTATCTTCCTGGGTCCCTCTGGGGTTGGCAAAACCGAGTTGGGGAAGAGGTTGGCAGAGTTCTTGTTCGGAGATATAGATGCAGTGGTGCGCATTGACATGTCAGAATACCTGGAGCAACACACTGTCTCCAGATTGATTGGTTCTCCTCCGGGCTATGTTGGCTTTGGTGAGGGGGGGCAGTTAACAGAACCCATCCGACGAAGACCCCATTCGGTAGTGCTCTTTGATGAGATCGAGAAAGCCCATCAAAATGTGATGAATGTTCTGCTCCAGATCTTGGATGAAGGTCACATAACCGATGCCCAGGGGCGCTTAATTGATTTTAAGAACACGGTCATTATTATGACCAGCAATGTGGGGGCCGAGCTTATCCGCAAAGAGACCTCGATCGGCTTTGTGACCCGGGATGATGCCAAGGCTTCCTATGATAAAATGAAAGAAATAGTCCTGGATCAGCTAAACAAACAATTTCGGCCTGAATTTTTAAATCGTGTGGATGAGAAGATCGTTTTTCGTCCGCTCTCCAAAGAGGATCTGGCGGCCATTGTGGATATCATGATAGGGGATATTAATACCCGCGTAGAAGAGAAAGGCCTCCATCTAAAGATAACCAAAAAGGTCAAAGAATTTTTGGTTGAAAAAGGCTATGACCCCAAACTCGGGGCAAGACCCTTGCGGAGAGCGATCGAGGAGCATGTTGAAGATCCGCTTTCGGAAGATGTGCTTAAGGGCAAATTCGGTTATGGCAGCAAGATCAGCCTGAAGGTTGAAAAAGGTAAAATCGTTTTCAGCGGAACCAAGGGGAGAAAGTCTTCCAAATCCGAAACCTCCTCCAAAAAAGAAGAGCCCGCGATCAAAGGTGAGTAAACAAGATATCCGCTACGTCTGTCAGTCCTGTGGTCAGGATTATCCGCGCTGGTTTGGGCAGTGCCAGTCCTGCGGGGAATGGAATAGCCTGGTAGAGGAACAAATTATAAAATCCATCCCGATAAAATCGGGACCAAACAAATTACAAATTTCAAATATCCAATCTCCAATTTCGATAGTTGAGGTTAAATATGATGCTGAGGAAAGGAACGCCACTGGAATTGCGGAGGTGGACAGGGTTCTAGGTGGGGGTGTGGTTGGTGGGTCAGTTGTGTTGGTTGCCGGTGAGCCAGGGATCGGGAAATCGACCATGATGCTGCAGGCTGCGGAGGCTTTGAGTAAAAACGAGCTGGTTCTCTATGTGAGCGGGGAGGAATCGCCAAAGCAGATTAGACTTCGGGCCGAGAGATTGGGAACGATCTCCAAAAACCTGATGCTTTTTCCGGAGACCAATCTCTTTGCCATTGAAAAAGCAATCGGAGAAATCAAACCTCAATTTGTAGTGGTCGATTCGATTCAGGCCGTATACCGCGAAGATATTCCATCTGCGCCTGGATCTGTTTCTCAAGTTCGGGAATGCGCAGGCTATTTGGTAAGGATCGCGAAATCAACGGGCATCCCGATCTTTATTGTCGGACATGTTACCAAAGAAGGGAATATTGCCGGTCCACGGGTGCTGGAGCATGTAGTTGATACAGTTCTTTATTTTGAAGGAGAAAGGCACAAACAATATCGGATCCTGCGAGTGACCAAAAACCGGTTCGGTTCTACCAATGAGGTCGGGATTTTTGAGATGAAGGATAAGGGCCTGGTCGAAGTTGCCAATCCTTCCGAGGTTTTTCTGTCCGAGCGGCCCAAGGATTCCTCTGGCTCCGTGGTAACTGCTGCTATTGAAGGAACACGTCCACTTTTGGTAGAAATCCAAGCTCTGGTTTCGCCAACTAAGATGGCTTATCCGATCCGTAGAACTACCGGAGTGGATTATAACCGGACCTCGATCATCATCGCAGTTTTGGAAAGACAATTAGGTTTGAAGCTTTCCGGAGCAGATGTTTATGTGAATGCAGCGGGAGGAGTCAGGGTTGCCGAACCAGCCATCGATCTGCCAATCGCCGTTGCGATTGCTTCCTGCTACAAAAATAAAGTTGTTGATCCACAGACCATTGCTGTTGGTGAAATTGGTTTAGCCGGAGAGATACGCTCGGTCAGTCAAATCGAGCAGCGGGTTAAGGAAGCGGAGAAGCTGGGTTTTAAGAGAATTATTGTTCCTCGAGCCAATTTGAAAGAGGTTGGTAAGGCAAAAATAAGCATAGAAGCAGTTTCCTCAGCTAGAGAAGCCTTCAGGGGCATTTTTGGATAGCCTATAAATATTTCCTCGGGTCTGAGATCTTTCCTCTCGTGCTCCATTTATTATAGAAAGCTATGATTTTCCAAAAATAATGAAATTTTCGTATAAAATTGTCGATAAATATATGAAGAGGAGATTTAAGGTAAAAAGGAGGAATTTGATATGGGAAGCACAGTAACAATAGTTGGCAGAGAAATGTTATCAAGGATGAATATAAGACCAGGAAAAATTTTTTCTACAAGGTATAGAGGGCTAAAAAATATTGGAATTCGCTTGCCGTACACTGCTGGCAAATTGCCAGGGGAATCTAGGATTTTTGTTTTAGTTGGAGAAATGGTCTATAGAGGAGTTGGCAAGAAAAAGGCACAACTAGCTGAAATGCTAAACCCATTAGCTAATCTTGATTTGTCATTAATCTATACATTCGATGAGGAAGGATCAGAAATAGGTCGGCTAGTTTTGGAAGCCGATTTTTTGAGAGAATTTGATGATGTGAAGAGAATGCTGCAGAAGGTGCCTGGATTGGAGAAAAAGATTCTAGCTTGCTTTCCGGCAGAATCAGAGCCAATGAGAGAAGAATCAATATATTGGAAGTATGCCCCGATAGCAGATTCAGACGGTTCAGTTGCAGAAAAAGCTATGTTAATTGAAGTATTCCGCAGAGACAAATTAAATAACCTTGCGAAACAAATCGCCCAAGCAATTCAAGCGCTTCAACTTGAAATTATTGGAGCTAAGTAAAATGTATTTCTCATATTGGACTTTGAGTTGCTTAGAGATACTTCCTTGGATCCGCGATTTTTCCTTCTATGACTGAAGCAGCCACTGTGGCAGGTGAGGCTAAGTAAATAAAAGCGTTTGGGTTCCCCATTCTCCCCTTAAAATTTCTGTTTGCAGTTGAAATCACGTTTTCTCCATCGGAGGGTACTCCATTGTGGGTTCCCACACAGGGTCCACAGCCCGGAGTTACCACAACTGCCCGGGCTTCAAGTAAAGTCTGAATAATCCCTTCTTCCAAAGCCTCCAGAAGGACCTCTTTGGAAGCCGGAGCCACGATCAGGCGGCATTCTGAATTGACTTGCTTCCCTTTTAAAATCTGTGCGGCAATTCTTAAATCTTCCACCCGTCCATTAGTGCAAGTTCCAATAAAACCCTGTTGGATGGGGGTTCCGATTACTTCAGATATTGGGCTAACATTGTCTACGGTATGCGGTTTAGCGACTTGAGGCTCTAATTTGGATACATCAACCTCTTTTGTTTCTTTATAAACCGCATCTTTGTCTGCGGCAACCGGCTTGGGTTTGCGTTTGGAGTGTTTCTTGACCCAGTCCAGGACCTTCTTGTCTGCCTCCATGAGACCAACCTTGGCTCCACATTCAATGGCCATATTCGAAATCGTAAACCGGCTATCAATCGAAAGCTGTTCAATTACTTCTCCATAAAACTCAAGCGCCATATATGTTGCCCCGTCTGCTCTGATCTGCCCAATGAAATTTAGGATCACATCTTTGGAAAAAACACCTTTGGGAAGCTTTCCGGAGAAAATTACCTTCATGGTTTCCGGAACCTTAAACCAGAGCTGACCGGAAGCAATTCCAGCTGCTAGATCCGTTGAACCCACTCCCGTGGAAAAGGCGTTAATTGCTCCATAGGTACAGGTATGTGAATCCGCTCCAATTACTAGATCTCCCGGAACCACATGACCTTGCTCCGGCAGAAGCTGATGGCAGACCCCGCATCCCACATCGTAAAGGATAGCTCCTTTGCTTTTTGCAAATTCTCTTATCTTTTTGTGGATGGTGGAAACCCCGATGTTGGGCGAAGGAGCGCTGTGGTCTATGCAAATCGCAAATTTGGAAGGATCATCGATCTTTTTAGCTCCCATTTTTTGGAAGGAATCCACGATGATCCCGGAGGTACCATCTTGGCCCATCATGAAATCCAGGTTGGCAATTACAATGTCTCCGGCTTTGGCGTTTTTTCCTGAGTGGGAGGATAGGATCTTTTCGGAGATAGTTCGACTACACTCACTGCAAGTGGTTTTACCCATTTATCTCTTCTTCTTTTTATCTCTTTCCTTTATGGCCTCTTCAATAATTCTTGTTTTTTCAATGAGGTAGGGATCAAGCCCTGCCATTTCGTGAACCTGTTTCAGAAGCTTGATCGCTTTGGGATGGGTCACAATGTCTGCCAGGTCGAGTTTGGCCCGGGCAATCAGGTCGGTGTAGGCAAAGGGCATTTTGAGGACTTCGGTTAAGAGCTTTTCCGCTTTTTCAAAGTCTCCTTTTTTGGCTCGACGAGTCAGGACTTCGGATTTCAACACCTTTCCTTTGTTTGCGAAGTAATCATCCGGCCTGGCTTTGAGTTCCTTCAGAGCAAAGTCGCACAGCTTGATGGCCGCGCCCAGGTCTTCCGGGTCGCGGTAGAGGATTATTTCAGCTTTTGAAAGAAGCGCCCTTCCCCTGAAATACCAATGCGCATCCTGTTCCTTAACTATCTGGTTGATCAGTCTCAAGGCATAACTCCAGTCTCCTTTATCCCGACGGGCCAGGCGCAGTTCAGCCTCCACAATATAGGTTTTGGCCGCGAAGAAATCAGAAACATCGCTCCCCAGGATTTTACGGGCCTTCTCACACAAGGAGATGGCATTCCCAAATTCCTCAGGGGTTCCGATTGAAAGTTCAGATTTACCGATCAGGGCGCGTGCTTTAAGATAGGCGGGAGGATTACGAAGCAGAATCTGGTCATAAAGTTTCATGGCTTCAGCATGATCACCCGGTTCACCGCGTCCAACTAAAAGATCCGCAATGCCGAACATGATCTCCGGGGCGTCGGCCCGCTTGGGATGCTGGGATAATATGTAGTGGTAGCGTTTAAGGGCCTTGTTTATTTTTTCCTTTTCCGAAGGAATGGGGAAGCCGAGTTCCTTATCCACAATGTAGCTCATGATCGGGGAAAGGATTGCCATGTTTATCACCTTTCTTTTAGAGTCATTGTTAACTGGTTGATTCTTAATTGTATATAATGTAAAATATAAAGTCAAATGGAACAGATTGCCCCGCAGCGCGAAAAAGAGCTCCATGAAATTGAAAAGAGGCTAGGGACTTGCTTCCTCAACAAAGCTTTACTTAATCAATCACTGACCCACAGTTCTTACGGCCATGAAAAAAAGATCCCGGATAACGAACGGATGGAATTTCTGGGAGACGCCATCTTGAAATTAGTGGTCAGCGAATATCTCTACCATAAATTTCCTGAGCGCGCTGAAGGAGATCTTACCAAGATAAGGGCGGCAGTTATCTCGGATGAAACCTTGGCCTTTGTGGGACGGAAGCTCGATATAGGGAATTATCTGCTTTTGAGCGCGAACGAAAGAAGAACCGGGGGCGTGCGGAGAAAATCGAATTTGGCAAATGCTTTTGAGGCGGTTATTGGCGCAGTTTTCCTGGATGGGGGGATTGGCAAGTCACGCGAGTTGATCTTGGGTATCTTGGAAAAGGAGATCGAGAAGGCATCCCGTGCGGGGTATATTCGTGATTATAAATCCGCCTTACAGGAGTTTACTCAGAAGCGCAAATGGGAACTTCCGCGCTACAGAGTTATTAAAGAGACCGGGCCCAAGCACCGCCGAGTTTTTTGGATGGAGGTTAAGATCAGGGGGAGGCGCTACGGAGTAGGGAGAGGTAGAAACAAGAAGGAATCCGAACAGAGGGCAGCCATGCAGGCCTTAAGGGGGTTAAAGACGGAGAAGAAGGAGACAGGAAGAGAGGGGAAGGGTTTTCGGGGGATTATTTCGCAGGTAAGAAAAAGGATCAAGATCTAATGGCGGGTTTGCTCATCAAGAACGGTAGAGTAATCGATCCAGCCTCCAAGCTGGATGGGAAAAGAGACATTCTGATTGTAGGGGATAAAATAAAATCAATAAAGTCTCGAGTCACGAGCCGCGGGGCACGGGTCATAGATGCAAAAGGAATGCTGGTTCTGCCTGGCTTGATCGATATGCATACACACCTTCGAGATCCCGGTCGCCCAGATAAAGAAACCATTGCAAGCGGGACACGGGCGGCAGCCCGGGGCGGATTTACCACCCTTTGCTGTATGGCAAATACAGAGCCACCCATTGATAATCCAGCCGTAGTGAAGTACGTGCGAAACAAGGCGGAGACAGAGGGGGTAGTTAATGTTTATCCGGTTGCGGCAGTCACGAAAGGACTTAAGGGAGAGGCCTTAGCGGAGATGGGGCTGATGTTAGAAGAGGGGGCAGTGGCCTTCTCAGATGATGGAAATTCGGTCATGCGGGCAGATCTAATGCGGAGAGCCGTAGAATACGCAAGACAGTTTGGTGTGCCAGTCATTTCTCATTGTGAGGATAAAAATCTATCACATGCTGGAGCAATGAATGAGAGCGCACTTTCAACTGCGATTGGTCTGCCCGGGATACCGGCCCTCTCTGAGGAAATTATGGTGGCACGGGATATCAGGCTAGCTCAGGAATACGGAAGAGTTCATATTGCCCACATTTCCTCAGCCAGATCAGTGGAGCTAATTCGTCAAGCAAAAAGGAAAGGGATTCCGCTCACATGCGAAACTTGCCCGCATTATTTTAGTCTGACCGAAGAGGCGATCATGGAATATGACACAAATGCCAAGGTTAATCCTCCACTTAAGGCAAAAGAAGATGTTAAAGCTGTCATGAGGGGGCTTAAAGATGGCACCATCGATTGTATCGTGACTGACCATGCCCCTCACAATATTGAAGAAAAGAATGTCGAGTTTAATTTGGCTGCCTTTGGCATGATCGGGTTGGAAACCGCTCTGGCTCTGGTTTTGACCAAGCTGGTCAACGTCAAGGTCCTGACCTTGAAAAAGGCGATTGAAAAAATGACAGTTGCTCCAGCGAAAATTCTTAATTTAAATAAAGGAACGCTTGGGGTTGGGGCAGATGCGGATGTTATTATTGTTGATCCCAAGGCCGAGTGGGCTGTGGATGCAGAACAGTTTGCCTCCAAGAGTAGAAATACCCCCTTCCAGGGCTGGAAGCTCAAAGGAAAGGTTCTCTACACTATCGTGGGCGGCAAGGTTGTGGTGAAAGATGGCAAGCTTGCTGCCTAAATGTTTAGTTATTGTATCTTGTTTTTTGGTTATTTCGCTTAGTGGCTGCGGTGACGTTGACAGCGAGCTTGCCAATTTAACCATTTCTCCCTCAAGTGCCACAATTGGAATTAATCAATCTCAGCTTTTTACGGTTATTGGGAAAGATGGGTTTGGTTTGATTGTTGAGGTTGATCCAACCTGGAGTTTAACCGGTGGAATCGGGGATATTCGTTCGAGTGGTTTATTTACTGCGGGTTCAACCAGCGGTGAGGGAACGGTAGTGGCTAGTTATGGAGAAAAATCGGAAAGTGCGTCAGTTACGGTGACGGAAAATGGATGGCTTGAAGGAAGAGTCCAGAATAGTGTTTATGGTTATGTTCCCGGGATAAGAGTTGAATTAATAGATACTTCTCTTTTTGATTTTTCTGACAGCGACGGGAGATATTCCATCTCGAATATCCCACCCGGGACCTATGAAGCACGTACTCGAGAAACTCAAATCTATCAAGTAGCTTCTTTAGAGGTAACCATTGATAGAGGAGAAACAGAAACATGGGATATCTTTTTGGAAACACTGCCTGGAGTTACTCCCGTTCCTACAACCACCAATCCTTTTTAAGTTATGGCAGAGGAATTCAATCCAGCTGAAGAAGGCCGTCGTATTGCCCACGAGTATTTAAGTAAGCGCGGTTGGACGCGCGAGTGGCGCAGAACCCTGAATCGCCAATTATATCCCGGAGTTCAAAGGGAGGAATTTGAGGCCAAGCAGAGGCAGTGCGATCAGATGGAGGAGGAAGCCGAAGAGATTTTTTCCCGAAATATTGAGCGCTGGAGACACGATCCTTCTCCGCAGGCCAAGGAAGTTCTGCATGCCATTGTTGAAGTGATGGGAAAAAGGCTAGATCTTGGATTCTTTGCAAAGAGGATTGTGGATCGCTTGGAGAGAGAACTGGGGCCAATTTAAAGTGAAGGGGGCGCGCTCTCCGCGAACGCCCCCCTCTTATTTGATTACTTTTCGAGAACTAACCGGACTGGTGAAGGGAATGTATGATTCTTGCCTTTATATTTAAAACTGAGGAAATCAACATGAATATCTAGATAGTCAGCGTAGGCGGTGGTCGCGCTTTCCGAAATTGGCTCAACTTTTACTGGCCCTTTTGCCGGTAGAGCGATCTTGTTCTCGATCATATATTTGGCCAGCTCTAGTTTGAACTTGCTCACATTTCCTCTCTTAATAAGACCAAGCTGCCACGCTCTCTTTTTGCTTCCCTTTTCGCATATATTGGAATCGCGCCCATGATCCCTCCATGGTTTAACGCGAAGCCTCTTTGCTAAATTATACACATCCATATTAACGTATGGTCTTTTCGCTGCTCGTGAAAGCCAGGGGTGTTTTATTTTATCCGCCCATCCGATCTCCTCCCTGCTTTCCGTTTGCAATTCATTGATCTGTTCCGGGGTAAAGTACTCTGGATTTTTATCTTTGAAGGTCTCACGTATTCCGTCGCGTTGAATTATAAGGGCTTCAGCAAAACGAACGGTTTTATCCTTATATTTAAAACCCACGAAAAGGAAAACCGCCCGGTTGCAAAAAAAGTCCTGTTGCCAATTTTTCGTATCGCTTTCTGAAAATGGCTCGATCTCTATGGTGCCCCTTTGGGAGATTTTGATCTTCTCGGCGAGCAGTGCCTGCGCTATTTCAAGTTTGATCTTGCTCCGATTTGTCCGCTCGAACGATGATAGTTTCTCCAGAAAGAGACCCTCTCCCCGTCTAAAATTTCGCCAATTTTTTATCCGGATTCTCTTTGCCAGATTATATACGTCCATATTGATGCCTTTTTTTAGCGCCATTTGAGAAAGGAAGGGGCGCCTTACTTTCTCTGCCAACCCCATTCTAGCTCCAGCTGTAACCATTTTTTGTTCCCCCTTAATTTATATTTTAGTTTTTCAGATATCGACCTTCGTCAGCCTCTTTGGGCATCTGAGTTTCCAAAATTTTAGGGAACGTACTCTCCGCACGTTCCCTAAGTTTTTCCTTATTTGCGGAGAGCAAATGTCTCTCTATATGTATTATCGTCACTTTTTGGAAGAAATTTCATATTTTGCAGAAAATTAAATGCGAGGGAAACCTCGATGCAAGCCTTCCTTTTTAGCCATATCGATGGCTTCTCTATATTCTTCATGGGATATTCTTCGATCAAGCGGAGGGAAGTCCCAGGCCTGGCCGCAGGGGCGATACTGATCCATGATGTTAACATAGGAATCTTTGGATAGCTCGGAAGCTATAAAATGCATGACGCTTCCAGTTCCAGCTAATCCTCCCGGAAGAACCAAGTGTCTGATTAGCATTCCACGCTCAGCGATCCCTTCTTTGTTCATGATTAGATCTCCCACCTGTCGATGCATTTCTTTAAAGGCTGCCCTGGCTACTTCCGGATAATCTTTGGCTTCTTTTGAATAACTGCTAGCCACTTCTTTATCCCAGTATTTAAAATCCGGCATGTAAATATCAATTACATCTTCCATAAGCTTTAATTCCTGGATAGAATCGTAGCCTCCGGTATTGTAAACCAGGGGAACCTTTAGTCCCTGGGGAATGGCGATCTCAAGTGCGGCTAGGATCTGTGGAACCTGATGGGAAGGGGTAACAAAGTTGATATTGTGGCAGCCAAGTTTCTGCAGATAGAGCATCTGATCGGCAAATTCTTCTATGGAGACTACTTTACCCATCATGCTGTGGCTTATTTCGTAATTCTGACAGTACAAGCAATGCAGATTACAACCGGTTAAAAAGATTGTTCCTGATCCATGCCGGCCCACCAGAGGAGCTTCTTCGCCAAAGTGCGGGCTGGCAGAAGAGAGCATAGGATCTTTTCCAACCTTGCAATCCCCAAGCTCTCCTTTGAGTCGATTGACTTTGCATTCACGGGGGCAAAGGGTACAGTTTTCAAGAATTTTATAAGCTTTTTCGATTTTTTCTCGAAGCTCTCTGTTACCCACGACTTAATTATAGCAAATCCGATAAGCGCGTGATAGAATATTACAAATGATTCTGGTGTGGTTAAAGTTCATCATCTGCGTTGCGATCATCTTCTTTGCCGGTTCCAAGCTTGCCAGATACTGGGACGCGATCGCTCATAAGACCGGGCTAAGTCACGCTTGGGTCGGGATCGTTCTTTTAGCGATTGTCACATCCCTTCCCGAGCTGGCTAACGGGATATCCTCTGTCGCTTTAGCCAGGATTCCTGACCTGGCCATGGGAGATCTCCTTGGCGCCTGTATGATGAATATGTTCTCGCTGGCCATGCTTGATCTGATCTGGGGGCTGCGCGGCCGCGAATCTTTGTTCAAAACATTTCGAGAAAGCAACCTGGTCTCGACCTTTTTCGGAGTCCTGCTCTTGTTGATTGCGTCCGCAGCATTGGCTCTGAGTCAATTCTTGTTTGATTTCTCTCTATTCGGCGTTTCTATTTATTCCTTTGTTATTCTGGGTGTGTATATCGCTGCGCTGAAGGTTCTTGGCCAGCATATGGATGAAGAAGAGGTGGACGAGGAAGAATACGCTCATCTTTCCGACCTTCAGGTATATATTGTTTTCTTTATATTGGCCTTGATAGTTATTGGAGCAGGAATATGGCTGCCTTTCATCGGCAGCGAGATTGTTTCGGTCATGGGCTGGGGAAAGACTTTTGTGGCGGTCTTGTTCATTGCCTTGGCGACCACTCTGCCCGAGTTAACAGTATCTTTGACCGCTTTGCGCATGGGTGAGACCAGCATGGCCATTGGCAACCTGGTTGGCAGCAATATTTTTAATGTAGCGATAATTTTTGTGGTGGATATTTTCAATCAACCTGCTTCGCTTCTTTCAGCGGTCTCTCAAAATATGATCTATGCGGCCCTCTTCGGGGCGCTCCTCATGGGAATAGCCTTTTTTGCCTTGAAAAAGCAGATCGCAAACCGCATCCCTGCGTTGATCATCATTCTGCTTTACCTTTTCTCCCTCTTTTTCATTTTCCAGGCCGGCGCACTGTCGTAATCCCGACACTTCCCTTCCCGCATCCCTCGTCCCGCATCCCGCATACCCCTGGTAATAAGATTGCTGTCTGTTCCATATGATCCTCGGACAGCAAACGATTCTTAAATTAATTCTTATTGTTTTATTAGTCTTGGCATTATCATCTTGTGCTTCTGTCAAAGAGAAAGCTGAGGTAAGCCTTGAAGAGGAAGAGTCAGAGATTATTGCGGAAAAGGCAGCCTCAGCTGAAGGGGATGTCCGTAAGCCAATCTATGTTTACGAAAACCAACCGAAAAAAGTTTCTTTGAAAGAAATAACATTAACAATGCATAGCGAGCCCCTCCTCCTGCCCAACGGCTATGTTCGGTTAGTTGGGGTGGTCAGTGGGGGAAGACCGATGGCTCTGATTGAGGTCGGGGGGAGAGGGCTTTGTGTTGATGTGGGAGATGAGATTGGTAAATACAGGGTTGCCTGGATTTCAAGAGAAAAAATCAAGCTGGTAAGAAAAGGGGAGGATCAATAATGTTTAAAAAAATTGTGCTTCTATGCTGTTGTGCCACTATCTTTCTGAGTCTCGCGGAGGCCAGTGAGCTGATCGCCAGAGTGGATTTTGCGGATGCGGCAGTATTAGATGTGGTCCAAACACTGGCACGGCAGGCCGGTTTAGAGTTGATAATCAGCGGAGACAGTGCTTTGGCGCAGAACAAGCGGACAACCGTGCATTTGAAGGATATTACAGCCGAGGAGGCCATTGATTATGTTGTGAAAACAAATGGCCTGGCTTTTGAGCGGAAAGGAAAAGTTATCCTGGTTTCTGTGTTGCCTCAGGGGCCTGCGGCGTATAAGGGAGAGATCGAAACCCTGAGCCTCAAATATCTTTCTGCTGAAAGAATGTCGGCTCTGCTGGCTAAAGTACTTCCCGCATTAAAGGCCACTAGCGGGGGAAGCGCAAATTCCTTAATCCTTCAGGGGAGCTCCGCTCTTATTGAAGAGGCCCGGAAACTCATTTCTTCAGTTGACAGACCGGTTCCTCAAATATTGATCGAGAGCAAGGTATTGGAGATTTCTGAATCAGATTCTATGCGTTTGGGGTTCTCTTATGGCCGGGAGAAAGGAGCTTTCAAATTTATAACTGACAAGAAAAGCGGGCAAACCGTCCCGGCGGAGGATTTGCAGACAACCTTGAATGCTCTTATAGGGAATGGCAAGGCAAACGTTGTAGCCAGCCCCAGGATCGCGACTTTGGATAACCATGAAGCGGTGATCAATATCGGCAGCCGTATCCCTTACGCGGTTCCGGTAAGCAACGGTTCCAGTAGCACTCAGTGGACGGTTGAGTACATCGAGGCAGGGGTGAAGCTAAAGATCACTCCGCGCCTTGGTCAAGAAGGCTACATTACTACTTCGATTCAACCTGAGGTTTCTTCAGTTTCAGAATGGCGGACCACCGCTGCGGGCGAATTCCCGGTAATCACTACCCGGAACGCCCAAGCCACTCTTAGGGTTAGAGATGGTGAGACCATTGTGGTGGGAGGATTGCTTTCTGAGTCTGATCGCGAAAATATTTCCAGATTGCCAATCCTGGGATATTTACCGGTAATAGGTTTGCTTTTCCAAAATAAGACCGTAGAGAAGGCGAAGACCGAGATAGTTTTTCTAATTACACCCCATGTTATCTAAAGAGGAACAATCTTAACTTTTCCGAGTGCCCCCATCTGATCCTCTTTTATGATGAGCACTCCATCCAGTCCACGGATTTTCTTGGCAAGTTTAAGCCCATGATCGATATCTGGGATCTCTTTGACCACATTGCCAATGGCAGTCGCGGCTGCATCGGCCAGAAGAGTGCTTTTGGCAATGACCACCACCGCGTCTGCTTTTCCGAAGCTGAACGAGTGCCCGACCGTTCCGGATGAACAGCATATTGAGAAGGGCTTTTCACGAGGTTCGATCTCTAAAGCGATTTTCTCTGAAAAAGGACATTTTCCAGCGTAAATCGCAACCTTTCTGGTCTGGTTGATTTTTAAGAAGATATCCCCTCCATTTTCAACAATAATTTCATCGCTAAAACTCATAAGGTCTTTTCCTACAAATTCAGCCATGGCTCCGGCCACAGCTGCCATGGGGCCGACCTTTGTTTTCCGGGCTGCCAGGCCCATCTCTTTTACAATGGGAGGGGCGTCGTAGCGAATGTGAAGAGGAGAGAAGGTTTTGGCAAATTGTGGATTGGCCTCAATATATTTCTCAATTTCAGTTCGGTATTTCAGGGCAGAGGCTAAGGCCTTGTCATATAAATTCTCTTTGGCCAGGATCAATAAATCGGTTTCCTTCTCGATGACCTCGAATTTGGTCAGGTTTTCAGCCTTCACATAATTTCGGTAAGCTCTCTCTTGATATGGCATGTTATAATACCTTGTATGCTATATGGAATTATATCAGATATCCACAGTAATTTGGAAGCTTTGAACGTTGTTCTCAACAAACTCTACCAGGCAGAAAAGCTGGTTTGCCTGGGGGACATTGTGGGTTATGGACCCGATCCCAACTTATGCGTTGAGAAGGTAAGAGAATTAAACATTCCGACCGTGGCTGGGAACCATGACAAAGCAGTGACAGGCGAGATGGAGACAACCTGGTTTAATCAGAGTGCACGGGAGGCGGTGATCTGGACGCAGAGAGAGATAAAGGAAGAAAATCTAGAATATCTTAGAAATCTTCCAGAAATCATCGAAGAAGATGACTTTCAGGCTGTTCACGGAAGTCTGCGGGCTCCTCTGGAGGAGTATATAATGAGTATTTCCGATGCCTTGCCGACCTTTGAAAAGATGACCAAACCGGTATGTTTTATAGGGCATTCCCATGCTCCTCTTTTCATTGCTCTCAAGAAAGATGGGAACTATGACGGTCGGGTGCTTTTGGACGGAGAGGAAGTCCTGGTTGAGGATCATGAAAAAGTTATCATCAATGTGGGTGGGGTGGGGCAGCCCCGGGATGGGGATCCGCGCGCCAGCTACGGGATCTATGATTCAAAAACCAAGATCTTTACTCTGCATCGGGTAGAATATAACATCGAGAGAGTTCAAGGGAAGATGAAAACGGTCGGTTTACCTCAACCTTTAATTGCTCGACTCCAATTTGGTAGATGATTATAAAATCCCCTTTGTGGAAGGAACGCCCTTTTTGCGGGGATTGATCTGGCAGGCTTTGCGGAGTGCGACCCCAAAAGCCTTGAAAATTGCTTCGATCTTGTGGTGCGTGTTTTTACCTCTTTTAAGGTCTATGTGAAGCGTGATTCCTGCTTTATAAACAAAAGATTCAAAGAATTCACGCAGCATTTCGGCATCTAAATATAATTTCATTCGTTCTTTGCCGATCTGCGCATAAAGAAGTTCTTTTGGAAACCTCGCTTTAAAAGTAAAATGAGGTCGGCCACTAATATCTACAGCAGCTTTTACTTCGGCCAGAGACTCATCCATAGGGACGATGGCGTGACCATAGCGCTCGATCTTCTTCTTGGTGCCCAAGGCTTTTTTAAAGGCTTCCCCAAGACTGAGACCAGTGTCTTCAATAAGATGATGAAGATCGACCTCAACATCTCCTTTTGCAGAAAGCTTTAAATCAAAAAGACCGTGCTTGGCAAACAGGGCAAACATGTGACCCAAAAAAGGGATGGGATAATCTATCTTGCTTTTGCCCGAACCGTCAATATTTAATTCGATCTTGATATGGGTCTCTTTAGTTTTGCGGAGGACCTTGCTCTTTCTCTTCTTCATGTTTTACTTCACCACTCTCGAGCTCTTTTATTTTACTTTCTAGTTCCTTGATCCTTTGCGTGGTTTTTAAATATTTCGGAGCCCCAAAAAGGGCAGCCACGAGAACTCCAATCAGGACCGAAAACAAAACAACCAAAGCCAGGGATATTTCAGGTGCTTTCCATAAGAAGAGATTTACGGAGACCGGGGCACTATTTAAAGAAGCAAAGCCCGCGATTGTTATTGCGATCAGGAGCGCCAGAATAAGACCCCACATGTTTTATCCCTCCTTGAATAGATTTGCTTGCTTTGTCTTGTCTGATTTTTTTATGGCTATTCCAAGGTGCTTATGAGCAGCCGGCGTAGCCACTCTTCCCCGCGGTGTTCTTTCGATGAATCCAAGCTGCAGGAGGAAAGGCTCATAAACATCTTCAATGGTCAGAGAATCTTCATGGATGGAAGCAGCTAGAGAGTCAACTCCTACCGGTCCGCCCGAAAATTTTTCAATAATGGCTTTTAAAAGCTTTCGATCAACCTTGTCCAAGCCTAGTTCGTCAATCTCTAAGCCTGCCAGGGCTTTCTCAGCAGTTTCTCGATTAATGGTGCCATCTTCCTTGACTTGCGCAAAATCCCGCACTCGGCGCAGCAGCCGGTTCGCAATGCGCGGAGTTCCTCGAGAGCGCTTGGCGATTTCCTGCGAACCTTCCTTTTCGATCTCAATCTTTAATACCTGAGCGGCATGCAGGATGATTTGGTCTATTTCCTCCGGCGAGTAAAATTCAAGTCGACTGATCATTCCAAAGCGGTCCCGAAGCGGGGAGGAGAGCTGACCGATGCGAGTGGTGGCACCAATTAAAGTAAATTTGGGAAGATCCAGACGGATAGATCTGGCGCTGGGGCCTTTTCCAATCATAATGTCCAGTCCAAAATCTTCCATGGCCGGATAAAGAACCTCCTCCACTACCCGATTCAGACGATGAATTTCGTCGATGAAGAGAACATCATTCATTTTTAGATTGGTTAAAATGGCGGCTAGATCGCCCGGGCGTTCAATCGCCGGACCTGAGGTTATTTTAAAATTGACCACCATTTCGTTGGCGATAATACTGGCGAGGGTTGTTTTTCCCAAACCAGGCGGGCCATAAAAAAGGAGGTGTTCCAGATGTTCTTTGCGCCCCTTGACCGCATCGATGTGAATAAGCAAGTTTTCCTTGATCTTTTCCTGGCCGATGAAATTTTTGAAGGTCTTGGGACGAAGCCCCTCAAAAGCCAGGTCTTCTTCCTTGCGCTCAAAGGTAATGATCCTATCCTTTTTTTCAGCCACCGGCGTAAGTCCTCTTATACCCGTAATAGCTTTTTAAAACCTTCTTTACATAATATCTGGTTTCTCGGAAGGGAATATCTTCTATAAATTCGTCTATATCAAGATTATTATTGTACTTTTTGAGCCACCTTTTCACTCTGACCGGTCCACCATTATATCCTGCCAGAGCCAGGGCTACGTTTCCGTCAAACCTCTTAATAAGACTTGAGAGGTAATAGGTTCCCATATGGATATTAACACGCGGATTGTATAATTTCCAGCGTGAGTAGCGGATTCCCAAAAGACGGGAAAGGTTTCGCCCGGTGCTGGGAATAATCTGCATCAGTCCGTGCGCCCAGGAGCGGGATAAGGCCCGGGATTTGAAGAGGCTTTCTTCACGGATGACTGCGTAAGTCAAGTAGGGATCAAGGCCGTACATTTTTGAATATTTTTCAACGTATCTGCTATAACCGCGAGGATAGGAAAACCTCCAGAGGCGGGGATCAATGCTTGAAAGGGAACCTGCCAGCATAGCTTCTTTAATTTTTTTGTCTGCAAAATCGATCGGTCTGGCATACCTTCCCTTCATGACGTAAGCATGATACTTGGCAATGCGTGCCCTATCTTTCTTGCTGAGCGGGACTTTCTCTACCAGAAAAGAAGCCTCTTGTGCCGCTTCATCTCCCAAACCCAAGGCTAAAAGTTCCTTGTATTTTTCTTCGTGAGTAGCAGTTTCTGGTGAGCCCCCATTTATCTCTTCGACCATTTCAGAAATTTCCGGCACGGCATTGGCTTTGATTTGTATTCCAAATTTTTGCAATTCTTCCCGCGCACGGTATCCGTAGTAAGAATGGTCATAGCGCTGGATGGTAGTTTTGTATAGAGTCTTGGCTTTCTCTTTTTTTCCGATTTTCTCCGCGCATTTCGCAGCCCAGAAAAGCAGTCGATCCGAGGCTTTCTCAGGAGGAAGTCGAAGCGCTTGCCTGAACTGGTCGTAAGCCTTCTTATAGTTTTCCTGTTTGAAGTAAATATTTCCAGTATGCCAGATTGAGTCTGCGAAGAACTCAGAGCTGGGATAAAAAGAAGCCAGTTTTTTATAACATCGAAGAGCATTTTGGGTATCGCCAGCTTTCTTGTAATAGCGGCCTAGATAATAGAGAGCGTCATCTGCGCTGTGACTATTTGGATACATAGAAACCGTTTTTTCCAAAGTATAGATCGTGGCCTGGGGACTGCCAAGATAAGCGTAAGTCAGGGCCAGATAAAACATAGCCTGGGGCTTTGAATCTTTGTTAAGATTGATGGCCTTCTTGAAATAGCGGGTGGCTAGGCTTAACTTTCCCCGCCTTAAGAAAATTCTTCCGAGCATAAAGATAGCTTCGTCATGAAAAGAGCTTTTTTTGTAGAATTTTGCAAGACGCATAAAGTATCCCTTGGATTTTGTATAGTTCCTCTTTTTGAAGTATTTGATCCCCAGATTATAGATGGTGGCAGCCGGCGCTTCATAGCCCGCCAGATGTTTCTTCTTGGCGAGCCAATCCAGCCGCTCCAGGGCTTTTTCTGCAAAATCGCTCTCCGGATGCAGGAGATCAAGGTTTCGATAAACCCGAGCGGCATCCACAAATTTGCCTGCTTTTTCTAAATTTGTCCCAAGCAGATAGCGGGCTTCGGGAATTAGTTCATGCTCTGGGAATTGCGCAATGAGTATTCTCAAGGTGGAGTTAGCATCGGTGTAATTTTCTAATTCAATTTGACATTGGGCGATGCCAAATAATGCCTTGGGGATCAAGATACTGTTTTTGAAGTAATTTACTACTATTTCATAAACCTGGAGAGATTCTTTGAAGCGATAACCTTTCTGATAGGCTTGCGCCATATAATAGTAGCTGTAATCCAGAAGGGGATAGGAACGGTCTCCGAGGGTACCCTTAAAGCTCTTTATAGATGAATAGTATTCCCCCTCTTCGAGTAATTTATAGCCCTTTTTAAAGGCATCCCGGGTCTCCAGGGTATATGCCAAAGAAGAGGTGCTGAAGACCGCTAATATGAGGACAGCTAAGATAACTCGGAATCGCATAGTAGAATATAGCGCTGCAGCTCGGCCCAAAAACTAAAAGCTTCAAAACCACAAACCTCTCGAACGAGAAATTCTTTCAGCTGCAGCGCGATTTGATTATAGCACAGCATGTGCTAGAATGCAATTCGAGATGCCCGAACTGAGACAAAATCCAGCTACCAAGGAATGGGTAATTATTGCCGGTGAGCGGGCCGCGCGCCCCAATCACATGGGAAAAAAAGTTGATATTCCTTTGCCGGAAGAAAAAGAAAAGTGTCCTTTTTGTGGAGGACATGAAAACATGACCCCTGCTGAAATTTTATCCTATCGTACTTATGGAACCGCTCCCAATTCACCGGGATGGCGGATTAGAATTGTTCCCAATAAATATGCGGCGCTTGTTCCAAAGGGTGAACTGAAGAGAGCTAAGGTGCAAAGGTTCTTCCCACATATGAACGGCATCGGGGAACACGAGGTAATTATTGAATCTCCTGAGCATGATAAAACCATTGCCACCATGGATCAGAAGCAGGTGGAAGAGATCTTTTCGGCTTACCGGGAGAGATATATAACCTTATCCAAGAATCCCAGGTATGAAATGATCATTATTTTTAAGAATCACGGGGTTCAGGCCGGAACCTCCTTGAGGCATCCTCATTCGCAATTGATCGCCACCCCCATCACCCCCATGCATATCCGGCATCGCATTGAGGAAGCCATGCGTTTTTTTGATGATAATGGTGAATGTGTGTACTGCGAGATGATCAAGACCGAGAAGAAAGCCAAGGAAAGGGTGGTTTTAGAAACAGATAATTTTATCTCCTTTGAGCCTTTTGCTTCGAAGTCCCCTTTTGAAACCTGGATAATACCCAAGATACACAAAGCTTCTTTTGAGGGGGTCTCTCTGGAGGAGATCAAGGAATTAGCCTATGTCATGAAGCAGACCTTGGCTAAGATTTATAAGTCCTTAAACGATCCTGACTTTAACTATATGATTTTTTCCTCTCCCTGCCATGAAAAGGATGGAGAGTATTATCACTGGTACATACAGATTCTGCCTCGGGTCTCTTCTATGGCTGGTTTTGAACTGGGATCCGGAATATATATCAATACCATGCATCCCGAGACCGCGGCCAGGCTCTTGCGAGAGACTTAGGTTGAATGAAAAAAAGGTTAGACCAGCTCCTGGTTGAACAGGGCCGCTTCTCTTCACGCTCCCGTGCCCAAGCTGCTATTCTGGAAGGCTTGGTATATATAGGGGGGCAAAAGGTCGAGAAGGCCGGAGCGCTTTTTTCTTCAGAAGTTGCGATAGAGGTCAAGGGAGAATCCCATCCTTATGCAAGTCGGGGCGGGGTAAAGCTGGAGCAGGCTCTAAAGGAATTTCAAATAAAAGTAAAAGGCAAAGTTGCCGTGGATGTTGGTGCTTCCACCGGTGGATTCACGGATTGTTTGCTGCAGCAGGGAGCAGCAAAGGTTTATGCTGTTGATGTTGGTTATGGACAGTTAGCCTGGAAACTTCGCCAAGATCCGAGAGTTAAAGTTATAGAGCGGACCAATATTAGATATTTAACACCAGAGAAATTTAGAGAGAAAATTTCGGATTTCGGATTTCGGATTTCGGATTTTGCCACAATAGATGTTTCCTTTATTTCGCTTTCCAAAGTTTTGCCTGCGGTTTATAATTTGTTAGGGGACAAGGGGGAAGTCATTGCTTTGATTAAGCCTCAATTTGAGGCACGGCGTGAGCAAGTAGGCAAGGGCGGGATCGTTAAGGACAATAAAGTCCATAAGGAAGTGGTCGAGAAGGTCAAGGCGGAGGCAGAGGCAATAGGCTTTAAGGCAAAGGGTGTTGTGCAGTCTCCGATAACTGGGGCAGATGGAAATGTGGAGTTTTTTATTTATTTGTTGAAAGGATAGGGATTAATACGATGGGAGAGGGCTATCAAATCTTATTATATCTATCGATTGGTGTAATTCTAGGTGGTTTTCTGTTTTTCGTTCTGGGTCGGTTGTGGAGGCGAAAAATACCAGTTGTTCAAAGCGAAGGCATAAGATTTTCCGAGAAGGAAGTGGAGGGTTTTCTGCAAAGAGCAGGCTATCAGATCCTGGGGAAACGGCAAAGGGAAACTGTCATTACCAACGTGGACGGAAAGGATCGTTTTGGATATCTTGAGGCTGATTATACCGTCCGCAGGGGGAAGAAAAAATATGTGGTGGTGGTTCAGTCTGGAGAAGGTTCTTCCGACCCCAACGAACCCCTGCTGCGTCGGAAACTATTGGAATACGATCATGTCTTTTCCCCGAATGCCCTTCTGGTCCTGGATCTTTCCCGGGGAGAGATTCACGAAGTTAATTTCCGCTTTCCATATGAGAGGAATATTGACTTTTTTTTCAGGTTTTTGATCGCGCTGTTTATTGTCTTAATGATAGTTGGTATAATCTGGATGTTGGTGCAGCTGCGCTTAATTTGATGGGAGGCGAAAAATATGACAACCATCGGAGTGATCTATAAAAAGGAAGACAGCTTGATCGCGGGAACCGCGCAGCAGGTCATAAAAGAGCTCAAGAAAATGGGATATAAGCTCGATCTGGCAAGGGCCAGGTTTGTCTTAACTTTTGGGGGCGATGGAACCATTCTGCGCGCAGCCAGGATCCTGGCAAAAAGTAAGACCCCCATCTTAGGGGTCCATCTGGGAGGCCTTGGGTTTTTGTCGGAGATCGAGCTGCATGAGCTTAGCGACGCCCTGGAGCGGATCAAGAAGGGCAAATTTATTATTGATGAAAGAGCCATGCTCGAGGCCATGCTAGGCGGAAGAAAACTTATTGCCTTAAACGATATTGTAATCAGCAATAGCGGCATTGCGCGTGTGATAAAATTGGAGGTTAAGGGAGTGGCGGAGTACACTTCAGACGGCATAATCTTTTCAACCGCTACCGGCTCCACCGCCTACAATCTTTCTGCGGGTGGCCCGCTTCTTACCCCGGATTCACAAAGTATGGTCATCTCGGCTATCTCTCCGCACAGCATCAGTACTCGTCCGCTGGTGCTCGAAAAACCGGTTACCGCAGTATTGATCCGGGGGAAGGAGGCCATCCTAACTGCTGACGGTCAACACCTTGTCCCGCTGCATGAAACGCAAAAAATACGGATTTATAAATCAAAATTTAAGACCAGATTTATCCGTTTGAAGGAATATAATTTCTTTGAGAGGGTAAAGAATGTCTTTGGCTTTGGGCCCAGGACTTAATTCAGGAAGGAGCCGCTGTTGAGGGAGACTAATTTTGAGATGTCATCAATTAAAACAAAATAGACCGGATCAGATAAGTTCGGCGCTCCGGTTTTAGAGAAGATCGGGAAAAGTGTGACCTTGTGCATTTCTGAATTGATCAATTTCTTCAGGTATTTTTGAAGGGCAAACTTTTCCATGGCTTCAATTACTTTTGCGTTGTTCATGGTGTTCATCTTTTTCACCTCTAGAAGTAGGATTTGTTTCCGGCTTCACGCTTTAGAAACATGTCTGCAAAAACTCTTATGAATTGGCCAGAAGTCTTGACCAAGTTCTTTTCAATATGCAATGCATCTCGTATATGAGCCCGCCTGGTCTTTCCCGGCTGATTGATTAGCGCTACATCAAAATTTCTTCTATCTGCATTTTCGCGATTCATATTCATTCCCTCTCATATATATATCGACAGATTTTCACGAAAATTTCACCCGATTTCCATTTTTGGCAGTTTGACGCTAAAAAACATATCTAAAAAACTTTTCTATAATAGGTTAACATTTACCGAGGCATTTTCGGTTGAATGTTCAATAAGGAATTTTTCAATATGGCTTTGTACTTTCGCCGTCAGCACAGTGTCAAGATGTCCAAGGTTTTCAAATTGCAGAAATACTTTGTTGCCTCTTTGCTTGCCGATGTATCCTTTTCCTTTAATAGAGGTTAATTCTTTAGGGTGTTGCTTATGTCGGGTAGCATCGAAAGCCGACTTCACTGTTTCAGGAGGAGCAAGTCCGTCTCTTTCTCCAGCGATAAAAAACATGGGGATTTCTGAAAAACCCATGTTATAACGATAGCTGTATCGTCTTTTTGTCCTTTCTAGAACCCTTTTATAGGCCTTAGTATATTCTTTTATATTCGAATCATCTAAATCCTCTATATCTTCAAATTCAGCCCAGCCGGGGTTGGATCTAAAATCTTCTGAATATGCCCAATCTTTAAATTGATCCAGCAACCCTCTCGGGATACCTTCAAGGACCTCAGAAAATATTTTTTCGACAACTTTGTCATTCATATTTTCGGTATTATTCCCTAAAGTTTTTAGGCTTTTCTTTTTGATCTTTAAGGGTAATTTAGATGCATAACCTAAATAGTTTACCAGGGGTCTGTAGAGGAAAGCCCATTTATAAGCGCGCAGTAATTTCTTGGATAATTGCTCAGGATGCAGAAAGAAAGGACTGCAAATAGCGGTGATAGATTTTAATTTATTCAACATGAAATTCCTGGCAGAAGCCATATAGGCATAGATCATCATTGATCCCATACTAAAACCTGCCCAGTGGACTTGATCGTGTCCGGTTACTTTTCTGACAAAATCTATGAATGCTGGAACATGATTGAAGAGAAGATTGTCAAAATCCAATTTTTTCTTTCCTTCGCTTAGCAGCTCAGCCGAAAAAACATTAAAATCCGCTAGGGCCAATTTGTTTTTTAAAGATCGGTTTGTTTCAAGCCCCATTCGGCCATCGTCCCCTAGCGCAAAAATTTCTCGATTGTGAGCTAAACCCGAACAGAGAATGACAGGCTCGCGATTAAGTTCGAGCGATTTCATTGTCCAGGTTTGAGTAATTTTGAAGGATAAATTGCCTGGGGTCTTTACTAAATATTCGCATTCATGTAATGATTGGGCCTGTCTTCCTGCTTTGGATTTGGCCAAAGAAGGCGTCGGTTGAAACTGGGATGTAAGTGTAATGCTTCTAAACCAGCGCATAGAGTTGCCCCTTCTACTATTTATCTGATTTTGGATTGAATAATTTCAGATGATTTGGGAGGCCTATTTTGTAATACTGTGGAGAATATATGCCGCTTCGGCCCGGGAGAAATCCTTATTAGGCTCAAGGCTGTCTCCGGGAATATAATCTAACAATCCGGCTTTCTTCGCGGCAATAATATTTGGGGCAGCCCAGTGGCTGGCAGGAAGATCAATGAAGGGAGATTCTTCTCTGATCGGCTTTAGGTTTGCAAATCGGGATAGGATAAGCACCCCTTCAACCCGGTTCAAGGTTTTTGAGGGTTGAAAAGTCCCATCCGGATATCCGCCGACTAATTTGATGTCTACGGCGGCCTTAATATAAGGTGCGGCCCAGTGTTTGACCGGAAGATCATTAAAAATTTGCTCTTTAGGTTTTGCAACCTTTATCTTTTTAGCTTTAATAAGTAGGGTGCTAAGCTCAGCTCGGGTTAAAGTCTTTTCTGGTTTGAAAGTCCCGTCTGGATATCCGCCGATGATTCCTTTTTCAGCTAGGGTTTCTATGGCTTCTTTAGCCCAATACCCTTGGGGCACATCCGAAAATCCAGGAGGAGCTTTAACTTTCTTGGGTGGAGCTTTTATTTTCTTTTCTGGCAGAAGATAGGAAAACGTGAAGTAATGGGTAGAATTTGCTGAAAGAAGGGTGTCTATGTAGTAGGCATAATCAAATGAAAATCCATTGGAGTTCAGACCGATTCCCAATCCCAGATTGGTAGTTGCTTCATTTTGGTTTATGGCAATTTGATCTAGCCCCCCTCGAATAGCGAGTAGCTCTGAATATCTCCATTCGACTCCGGCATGGAGTAGAAGGGGGGAGTTGCGGGCATAATCCAGGTCTCCCGTGATCAGTAAGTCATTTCGAGGAGTGTAAGCGCAACCGATCTTGGTATTGAAAGGGATTCCTTCTTTTTCTCCCGTACCCCAGGTAATTGAAGCAATGCTTGCGGGCAGGGTGTTCTGCTGGGATACCCCGAGACTGAAATCTTTTCTCGGTTTCCAGAGAAGACCGAGGTCCATGTCAAAGCCGGAGGCAGTGCTTCCGGAAGAGCCGCTAAAGCCTTTGCTGAAAAGCTTCAGGGTGGCGCCGGCTGCCAGATTTTCCATGATCTCTTTTCCATAAACCAGGGAAATAACGCTGTTTGAATAGTCAAATGAAGTCCCGCTTGCCACGATTCGGCTGTCTGCATCCCGGGTAGCAATTTGAATCCCTGAGGTTAATCCACCAAGATAGGATAGTCCAAATGTTCCCCAGGGAGCCTGATATCCCCCGCCCAGCAGGGTGTAAGTAATCTCTCCCTCAAGCAGGGTCGTGTACATACTGGTTGCGCCCCAGCCCTTGAAATCAGCGGCATTAGCCGGGTTTATGAACATGGAGTTGATATTACCCGCAAGGCTGGCTGCGGTGCGGCCCATGGCCAGGGACCTTGCACCTACCCCCAGTTTCATGGGATCCAGCGAAGCCGCATGACAAATCCCAAAACCAAATGACAGACTTAAAATAATCGACAAAATCCAAATTGTAAGTTTAGTTATCATTTTCTGTTATCTCTATTCTCCAACACCCGCTATAGTGTGTCAAGTATTTGGGGAAATATGATATAATCAAAGCATGGAGCGTTTTCTTAAAAGCCGCTACAAGATCGGTGAAAAAATCTCTGAAAATCCCTTTAGTGTGACCTATAAAGGGGCTTTCCTGGGCACCCATAAGCCGCTTGTCATAAAAATTTATAAGAGAGGGACCCTGAATTCTGGCTTGATCAACCGCATGAAGCAGAAAGTCAGAGAGCTTTCCCTCATAAGTCATCATGGGATTGCAAAGTTGATCGACGGTGATTACGGCTGGCAGGGGTTTTACTACGTTCGGGAGTATATTAAAGGGGAAAGTCTTCAGCACATATTGGAAAGCAGTCAAAATATCGGGATTGAGAAGGCGGTTAAGATCGCTGAAGAAGTTTGTCATGCACTTGAATTTGCGCATAACAAGGGAATTATCCACGGGGCGATTAAACCTAACAATATTTTTATTGACTCACATGGGCTGGTGAGGGTAGCCGATTTTGTGATTGAGGGAGAAATCAAGGAGGCCATGCCGCAAAAGATCTTATCCCTCATGGATGATGGCAGGTATGCATCCCCTGAGGAATTGGCCGGAAAACCTGCTTCGGTTACCTCGGATGTCTACGCTTTGGGAATAATTCTCTATGAACTGGCCGTGAACCGCTGCGGTTTGGTTGAGGAAGGGCTCTCAAGCGGCTTGATAAAACTAAGGAACAAATCGTTATTGAATCAAGAAGAGCTGGCCAGCCTGCCGAGGTATCTCCAGGATGTTGTCAGCAGAGCCCTGCAAAGCGACCCGCAGCTGCGTTTCCCTTCAATGACTGAATTCCGTGAAAGCCTGGAAAAGAAAAATTTGGTCCTGAAGCGGCTTCCGCAGGAAGAATACATTACCCTTTTTGAAAACACGGTTACTCAATACGGCGGCGAGGAGCTTGATAAGGAAAGCGAGTCTCTAGAGGACTTAGGTCGGGTGAAAATTTCCTGGGGAAAAGAGAAACACAGGAATTGGATTTTGGCTTTGATCCTTGGAATAGCTTTTCTTTCTGGTATCTTATACGTATTTTTGTTCGCTTGGTAAAAACTTATCGGACTATGCTTATTTCATATATTAGCTTTTATCTTATTTTTATTATCTCGATTTCCATCCTGATCGGTCTTCTTGTGTTGAGGTTAAATCTACCCAAGCCGCGCATGGTCATATCGATAATCGTCGCCATTATTATTTCGCCGCTCATCATAGGCTATCTTTATATTACCTATTTTACTTCTATTCCTGAAGCAGTTGTCCCGGACATGAGGGGTTTGCCTTTGGAAAAGGCTTTTGAGAAGCTTGAATCCCTGAAGCTTGAGGGGACCTTTGCCGGGACCGTATTTGATATGAAATATCCCGAGGGAAGCGTGGTGAATCAGCGGCCGGAAGGAGGGAGGATGGTTAAGATTGGAAGGGTGGTCAGGCTGGTGACCAGCTCCGGGAAAAGGAGGGTTATGGTTCCCAACCTTCTGGGCCGGCTTGCTGTTCAAGCTGAGGCTGTGCTGGCAGCCAAGGGTTTGCAATTGGGGAAAGTTGAACAGGATTTTGTGCCAGAGCTGGATTCGGGTATAATACTTACACAAAACCCCTTGCCGGGGGAAGAAGCGAAAGTTGGTTCTTATGTTAACATTACGGTTTCTGCCACAGAAGAACCAGAAATAATATTGGAAGCGACTGAGGAGGCAGAAGGCGCAGAAGAAGGAGGTTTTAAGTTTTGGTGGTAAAATCTTCTAATAAACCCGGGATAAAGGTTGCCCCTTCCATTCTTTCAGCAGATTTTATAAATTTGGGGGCCGAAATAAAAAAAGTTGGAAAAGCCGGCGCGGACATGATCCATATCGATGTTATGGATGGCCACTTTGTGCCAAATATTAGCATTGGGCCTCTGGTAGTGAAAGCTGCCAGGAAAGCCACCCAATTGCCGCTGGATGTGCACCTGATGATTGAAAATCCAGATCGCTATATTCCGGACTTTGCCAAGGCCGGAGCGGATATAATTACCATACAGGCTGAGGCTTCAAAGAACCTGGATGAAGACATCGAGCTCATTAATCAAAACAATGTAAAGCCGGGGGTAGTGGTCAATCCGGATACCCCGATTGATTCCATCTTTCATGTTTTGGACAAGGTGGTTATGGTATTGATCATGTCGGTCAACCCGGGTTTTGAAGCCCAGAAGTTTATGCCGGAAGTTCTGCCAAAGATCAAGAAATTGAGATCAGAAATAGGAAAGAGGAAACTCAAGGTAGACATCGAAGTCGACGGTGGCATCAATCTGGAAACTGCGCCAAAGGTGGTCTCCGCCGGAGCAAATGTGCTGGTGGCGGGGTCGGCTATATTTCACGCAAAAGACTACCAGAATGTCATCAAGAAATTAAAATCTTTGTAGCTCCCTTTTTAAAAACACCTGAAATTTCACATTTTTTCTGCGGATAATATATTAGAGAGCACGGAAAGTTTTTGAGGAAAAAATCATGTTTATAATGAGAAATAGTGTGCGTGCGGCCGGACCCAGGATTGCTTCCGGTAAAGAGATGAACGCAGATCAATTATGCACTGCCCTGAAAAAAATACACAGGGGGGCGTCGCCCTGGATCTTTAACGCAACCGTTAGAACCCAGACCTCGCCTTTGCAACTCCGTCGGCTTGACACTCGATCCTGCTATTGGATTGCCTCGGCCATGCCGATTAAGTTTAGCAGGTTTCTTGAATTCTTATCCGGCCTCAAAGGGAAACTCTTCAAGGCCTGGCTGATCTATGCGGGAAAAGAAAAGATCGAACACGAAGTTACTCTTACAAGTTCAGGGGTAAGCCTGGACGGGAGCCCTCACCAAACCAAAGGGCTGCCAGAGGGACTCGAGCTTGTTCGCCAGCAAGCGCCTGCTCTGATCAAAGGACAGACTTATAAGATCGGCATGAATGCGGGAGCGATTATTTTAGGCGAGCCGAGCGAGCATGGGCTGGGAATCGAAGCAAAATTACAGAAGATAGGGGTGAGCTCTTCATCATCCGGGTCGGAATCCAATCATTTTATGGCGGGAGTCACCGATCTTGAGCAATTTCAAAGAGCTTTGTCGCCTCTGCTTGAGAAATCTGACTTCTTAGGACTGGAATTCGTTCAGCCCGCTTTATCGGTGGTGGTCAGAGAGGCCCGCATTTATCATGATCGGGTGAGAAAAAGTTTTTCTTGCGAATGTATTTTAGAGCCGGTGGCGCCTGAGATCGAGCGCAATCTGTTCAATGCGCTCTTTGATTCTGATACCAGGTCATAAGCTCAAATCTGATCGGAATATTTTCTAGGCAGTGTCCCGCCTCAGCCATTCTATTCTCCAAAGAAATAATCTCCCGGTTAATTTCGGTTCGGGTCAGATCTTTAAGGATTTTGCCGGAAGCGGAGATCGGGGTAGAGGAAAGGAGAAGACGGCGAAGAAGCTGCCGGATTGTCATTTGATGCCCGTAAATATTTTCAAAATCAAATAATCGTTTGTGGGTCACAATGCGAATTTCGTAATTACCTTCTTTAATATCCTTTTGGTAAAGGCTGGGAAGATCGAAGTTTTCAGGGTTTAAAAGAACGTCTTTCTGGGAGAGGGTTTTACGGTTTTTCCCCTTATATTGACTGCCCAATCCCAGGAACTGGAATATGAAATCACCGAAACCGTAGCCATTATCGCCTTTTATTTCAAATATGATCAAGCGGCCGCTGTCCCGGTCCCGGCCGATAATGTCAAAAAACTCGATCTGGTTTAAGCTCCCCTTTTGAGAGAGAGTGGCATTGGCGTTCACAATTTCTATGTTTGTGTTTTGACCGATGTAAAGAATGGCTCTCAGCTCAGTGATCGCCCCTACGATGTCGAAGTTGGTTATGTGGTTTGCAAGCAATCGATTGAGATATTTCTTAAAAAGGCCGTTGGTATTTTCCTCGGATAAAATCTTCAGGGCGTGAATGGCGTCCTGTAGCCAATCCTCGGTGAATTTTCCGCCTAATTTGTTCTGGATCCTCTGCTCAAAAGAGAGGGGTTGGGATGCAGCTGGAGAGGCGTTGTCATAAATGTCTAATATGCCTTGTAAGGGGCCTTGCGCCTTCTTTGCTAATTTATTTATTCTGCGATTATTTATTTGTATGCCTTGAACTTTATGCTCTAATATTTTTTCCAAATTATCTATGTGTTTGGGGAGCTTACTATGATCAAAAAATCTTGCGGGTAATGAATCTTTATCTAAGATTGCTGTTAATTTGTCAAATTTAGGTGCAAGTATTTTATGCGTTCCGAAAAGTTCAAGACCTTTAAGCGCAATGGTTTCCAGTCTGTCTCTTCGGATTGTATGGGGAGAGATAGCAGGCACGCTGCGCAATTTTAGCTGCGGGGTTGAATTTAATTTTCTGGCACCATTTAAGGATCCGGCCATCTTGTGACTCCTCCTGCATATATATATCGTCAAATTTCGCTCGAAATTTCACTTTTTTAATGATAAAATAAAAGTCTGATGTGGGCTGAAGATGATCTAAAGTTCATGCGCGATGTCCTTTCTTTGGCCAAATCCGCTGAGGGCAGAACCGCCCCGGATCCTTTGGTGGGGGCGGTCTTGGTCAAAGATGGCAGGATTATTTCCATGGGCTATCATGGAGAGGTTACTACTCCTCATGCGGAAGAATGGGCTATCCAGAAGGCAGGCAAAAATGCCAGGGGGGCCATTCTTTATCTTAACCTGGAGCCCTGCTGCCATTACGGGAATAATCCTCCCTGCACGGATCTAATTATTGGCTCGGGCATAAAAAAAGTAGTTGCCTCAATGAAAGATCCGAATCCCCTGGTAAATGGAAAGGGCTTCAGGAGTTTGAAACGGCATGGCATCAAAGTCAGGGTGGGCCTGTTTGAGAAAGAGGCCACGAAATTAAATGAGGTCTTCATTAAATATATCACGACCAAAAAGCCTTTTGTGGTTTTAAAGTCCGCTATGACCATAGATGGGAAGATCGCCACTCGAACCGGAGCCAGCCGCTGGGTAGCCTCACTTACTTCTCGGAAATATGCTCATCACCTGCGCAATATCTACGATGCGATCCTGGTGGGAGAAGGAACGGTTTTGATCGATAATCCCAAACTCACGGTTCGCCTGGTCAAGAGAATTAAGAACCCTATTCGGATCGTTTTGGATGCCTATGCGCGAACTCCCCTGAGGGCCAATGTTTTGAATACCAGAGGGGCGAAGACCATTATTGTAGTTGGCCCCAAGGCCCCCAAAAAGAAGGTTCGAGCCCTGGAGAACAAAGGAGCTGAGATCTTAAGGCTTTCCGCGCCCAAGGGGAAAATTGACCTAAAGGCCTTGATGAGGAAACTGGGGAAGAGGCAGATAACCAGTCTTCTGATCGAAGGGGGCGGAGAGGTGAATGCCTCTTTTTTTGAGTCAGGCCTGGTAGATAAAGCCATCTTTGTGGTTTCCCCCAAGATCTTTGGTGGACGGGATGCCAAAACCCCAGTTGAAGGGGAAGGAATAAAGCTTCCCAAACAGGCTATCTGTTTGAAAAACACCCATCTTGAGCAGGCGGGCGAAGATATTTTAGTTACAGGCTATCTGTAATATGTGCTACGCCATCCCCGGAAAAGTAGTAGAAATCTCCGGAAAAACTGCTGTGGTCGATTACTTCGGAGAAAAAAGAAGGGCCATAAATGAGCTGAAAAGCTTGAGGATCGGGGACTTCATTTATGCTCAGGGGGGATTTGTGATCTCCAAAGTCTCCGAGGCCGAGGCCAAGCAGATCCTGGATATGTGGCGGGAGATGTTTTTCGCCCTGCGAAAGACCGACCTCCGGCTTTCCCGCTTGGAATTTGATGATATCGGAATTGACCGAAAGTTTGCCCTTATCCTGGATAAAGCCGCGGAAGGAATGCCGCTTAAAAGAGAGGAGCTCCTCCGCCTTTTGCAGGCTAATAATCGAAGGGAGCTGAACCTGCTCTTTAAAGTCGCTAACTTCCTTCGCCAGAAACACCTGAAGAATGCCTGCTGTGTGCATGGAATTATTGAGTTTTCCAATCATTGTCAAAATGACTGTGTCTATTGCGGCATTCGAAAGAGCAACGCTTCCCTGCCAAGATACCGCATGTCTGAAGAAGAGATCCTCCAGGCCGTGGGCGAGGCCGTAAATAAGCATGGATTTAAGGCCCTGGTCCTTCAGTCAGGAGAAGACCCCTATTTTACTCCGGATAGGTTAGCCGGGATCATAAAGGAGATCAGGGAGAAGTTCGCGGTTCTCATATTTATTTCGGTGGGAGAAATAGGAAGGAAGGGGTTAACCAAGCTATACCAGGCCGGGGCAAGAGGAGTGCTTTTGCGTTTCGAAACCAGTAATTCGGAATTGTACTCTAAGCTTCACAATAAAGACAGCTTGGAAGACCGCCTGCAGGATTTGAGGGATGCTTTTGAACTGGGCTACCTTATCCTGACCGGGGGATTGATCGGGCTTCCAGAACAAACTGAAGAGGATTTATTGAATGATATTTTGCTGACCAAAGAGCTAAAGGCTGAAATGTATACTTCCGGACCGGTCCTTCCGAAGGGCCCCAAAAGCGAATTGGTCTTAAAAGTCCTGGCAGTCAGCAGAATCGTTGATCCGGAGAACGCGAAGATCGTGGTCACTACTGGTTTTGAGACCCTGGATCAGGATGCCCGGCGTTTGGGTCTTCTGGCTGGCGCAAATTCCATGATGCTTAATGTGACTCCCATGAAATATCGAAGATTTTATAATATCTATCCCGATCGAGCGCATGTAAATGAGAAAATTGAAGATCAGATTAAGGATGCTTTGGAAATTCTTTATTCTTTGGGAAGAGCCCCTACGGATTTAGGAGTTTCTCAATAATTGCGAGGGTTTCTTCAACCTGGAAAGGCTTCTTGATGATCCCGTCAACTTTGTATTCTTTTCCCACAATTTCAGCCACATCTTCATTTATCCCGGTTAAGAAAACTACCGGGATCTTAG
>JAZFXQ010000058.1:0-3641 GCA_036448795.1 Candidatus Margulisiibacteriota bacterium
TTTTTTGATGAAGTTATCAAATATATCCGCGGCGAACTTCACGGCAAACAGTACCGCAGAGTGCTGGCGCTTGTGTATGGCGGGGCAAATGCCATTTCAAAGGTCAGAGAGCTGGCAGGAACCACCAATCCCGAGGAGGCTGAGCCCACCAGTATCCGGGGACAATACGGCAGGCTAACTACCAGCGGTCTTTTTGAGAACGTCCTGCATTGCTCAGCCAACCAGGCGGATGCGGAAAAAGAAATAAAGCTCTGGTTTGCGCCGGATGAGATAACGGATGAGATCTATCCGGTTAAAGAAGTAGATACAAAGATCAAGAAGCGGGTTTGGTCATAATAACGAAGTCGCGGTCATGTCCTTGGGCTTGTCTAAACCCATCAGAGCAAGGACGGTGACCCCCACATCCGGAACGATCCCTTTTTCTTTCAATTTAACATCTTTTCCTAAGGTCCAGAATGGGACTGGATTGAGCGAATGCTGAGTGCTGACCACCATTTTCTTTCCTTTTTTAAGCTCCATTTCATCTG
The DNA here is from genome assembly GCA_036448795.1 of Candidatus Margulisiibacteriota bacterium. Taxonomy (GTDB): domain Bacteria; phylum Margulisbacteria; class WOR-1; order O2-12-FULL-45-9; family O2-12-FULL-45-9; genus JAZFXQ01. The sequence goes on from JAZFXQ010000058.1 coordinate 528, forward strand.
AATTACCGTGATCTGCAGTTACAATAAAAATGCCACCTTTATCTAGCCAGGCGGGGACCAATTTTTCCAAACATTTAGAAATGTGACCGATCGCTTCTGTAGCGGCCTTGATATTACCGGTATGGCCGATCATGTCTCCGTTTTGGAAGTTGTGGACAATTAAGGAATATTTCCCCGATTCAATGGCTTTGAGAGCATAGTCTGTTTCAAGGTAAGCGGTCATTTCCGGGACCAGGTCGTAGCGTTTGCCGCCTTCAGTTCTTTCTTTCAATTTTAGGTCTTGAGCAAGATGACGATCTTCGCCAGGGAAGGGGGCGGTCCTTCTGCCGGAGAACCAGCCAGTTACATGCGCGTATTTTTCCGGTCCTGCCAGGCGTAATTGTTTTAATCCAGCTTTGGAAACGATCTCTCCCACGGTATTAGGTATTTCTTTTTCAGGAAATGCAGTTAGTGCATTAAGGCCTGGATAATATTCGGTCATGGCAATGAAGGAAACGTCTTTGATCTTTGCCTGGATTTGCTGGATCTCATTATAGATCCCTTCATTGATGGGTCTGGTGCCCTTTTTATAATTGAAGAATTTAAGATCCTTTTCGCAGAAAGCGGTTGTAAGCTCTATTCCTCTGTCCTGCCTGAAATTCCAGAAGATCACGGAATCGTGTGGTTCAATTCCTTGATAGTCTCCAATTATGGTTGGACGGATAAATTCATCGGTCTCTTTACGATCATAAGAAGACTTGATCGCCTCAGCCGCCGAAGAAGCTTTATATTCTCCTTCGCCCTTTATTAAAGCCTTTAGGGCAACCAAGGCTTTGTTCCAGGCCGTGTCTCTATCCATGGCTACTTCTCGCCCCATAACCGATCTGATCTTTACAAAACTGGTAAGGGCTAATTCAGAAATTTTATCATGCAGCATCTTGAGATAAATTTCTCCGGCAGCTTTAGGATTGGTGTCCCTTCCGTCAGTGAAAAGATGAATATCGACCTTTTTTAATCCAGCGCGCTTGACCAGGTCCAGCAGCGCAAAAGTGTGAAGGATGCTTCCATGGACAGTTCCCCCATGTCCCTGAAGAATACCCATCAAATGCAGGGTCGAGTCATTCTTTTTGCAATTTTCAACTGCTGCAAGTAAGGCTTTATTCTCAAAGAAGCTTCCATCCTCGATAGCAGCATTGATGCGTTCGATAGACTGGTAGACCACCCGTCCGGCACCCATATTAAGATGATTAACCTCAGAGTTCCCCATCGTTCCTTCAGGAAGTCCTACTGCCGGTCCGGAACACTCCAGACGCGCAAAGGGATGCTTTTCAAAAAGCTCCGCGATAAAAGGAGCACGCCCTTGAGCTATCGCCTGATAGATTGCGTTTCTCGAACTTTTCTCTCCAATGGCAAAGCCGTCCAGAATGCAAAGGTATACAGGAGTGGTTCCCATAATGTGTTATATTCTACTATAGATTAATGGATTTGACAAAATGAATTGCTTAAGATAGAATAGAAAAGAAATGAGAGGAATGCTGTTAGTTCTTCAACTTATTTCTGCGATCGCTCTGATTATTGCGGTCCTTATGCACGCCGCCAAGGGTGAAGGTCTGGGAGGGATAGGCGGTGCAGCGCGTATTTTTGGGACCCCTAAAGGAATGGAACAGGGCTTGAACCGCATTACCTGGGGGTGCGCCATACTCTTTTTCTCAGTTTCGATCCTTCTTGCGATCTTGAAAGTTTAGGAGGTATCTTATGGATGCATGGTTAAGTTCCTTCAACTCAGCCTGGTCACAAATTTCTCCCTTGGTTTTAAATCTGATCCTGGTTCTAATTCTGATTTTGGCGGGTGTTTTGATCGCCCGGGGGTTGGGTTACCTGACCACCCTGGTATTGAAGACTATCCGACTTGATAAGGGAGCTAAGCAAATTGGCTTTGATCTCATTTTGGAAAAAGGAGGCATTAAGAAGACCTCTTCGGAACTCCTGGGAGACCTGGTTTACTGGGTATTAGCATTTGTGGTTGTGATCGGAGTGTTAGGGGGATCTGGCTTAGCGGTCGAACCGGTTTTAACCAAGATCTTTTCATCTGTGGGAATTATCTTTTTAGCGGCCCTCATTCTGGGGATTGGATTATTTCTGGCAAGCCTGATCTCAGGTATTGTTCGGGTAATTTTGGCCAATCTTGGGCTTGAGGGAGCCAAAACCGCCTCCCGTGTGGTTTATTATATTGTGATCGTCTTTGCTTTCTTAACGGCCCTGGCTGAGCTGGGAGTGAGTTCCGAGGCCTTTGTGCCGCATCTGGGTGTGATCATTGGTGCTCCTGCTCTGGCAGTTGCGATCGCCTTTGGCCTGGGCTGCAAGGACATGGCAGCTGACTTTCTGCATAATTTGTTCAAGGGAAAGTAAATTTAAAAATAAAAGGAGGTGAAATATGAAGAAATTAGGTTTAATATTGATCGCAACCTTGATTTTTGGGATGATAACTTCTGCCTCTGCGCTGACTGTATCTCCAAAGTTTTCGTACATAGGATACCTTGGAATTGGTTGTGAATTTTCTCCTTTAACCAAAATAACTCCAGATGTAGATTTGATGGCTGAGGTTAATTGGGATTTCGTTGGCTGGGCAGGAAGTTCAGGATATATATACGGAGAGCTGAATGCCGTATATAACGCGAAACCGTTTAAGATGGGGGAAGGCAAACAAGCTATGCCTCTGGACCCCTATGTCGGCGGTGGTTTGATTTATGGATTTCCCATGGGATCAGCCGATTGGAGTGGATCACTTTCAGGAGGAATTGGCTTTGCTATTTTTGGCGGCGTAACTGGTAAGATGGATCCTTACACCTGGTATGGTCAGCTAAAATATGGCTATGCTCCACTTACTTGGAAATGGTCAACTGGGATCTGGGGGATACCCGGAGAATCCACACACAACGCTTTAGGAGTGGGTATGGAATGGGGAGTAAGATTTCCGCTCTAAGTTAATTTAACCTCTGTATCCTTGAGTGCCCTTTGAGGGACTCCAAACCCTCAAAGGGCTTTTCTTTTAATTAGATGTTGAAATTTGATCTCACGTTCTATATAATCGGACCAAAAGGAGGTGAAATAGATGAAAAAGATCTTATTGGTTTT
>JAZFXQ010000059.1:0-2056 GCA_036448795.1 Candidatus Margulisiibacteriota bacterium
CCCGTTCTTCTTCCTCTTTCCTGAACACCGTGACCATAACTATGCCTACAATAAATGCCATGATCAGGGCGGAGACCACTCTGACTATGGCCATCTTATAACCGATGACCGCGCCGGTATAAATTAATGCCAGTATATTTGTGGCCGGGGCGACCCATAAAACTATAAAGGCCGCGCCAATACTGCTTCCCCCGTAATACAGGCCGCTGGCTACCGGGATAACCGTGCAGGAACAGGCCGCCACAAAAAAGCTTCCAAAGCTTGCCAGAGTAAATGATCTTAATTTATTCGCGGCATAGCCCAGATATTTTATTATGGCTTCCTTGGAGATAAAGGTAACGATAGCTCCGGCCAGCAAAAAAGCGGGGATCAGGCAGGTCACCACATGCAGCGCCACGTATTCTCTCATGGCCATAAGGCCCGCGGTTAAAAGTTCAAATATGTAGGACATGACTGGAAATATTATACAGTATTTTGATGTGGGGAGTCGAACCAGAGTCGAGGGATCGGGTTTCGGATTTGAATGTTGCTGCTGCCCTAGACTGAAATTTTTGGCATATATTAACGACATATATATGGTGGAAAAATGGTCCAAACCAAGGAATCCATTAAATGATCAAACCAGTAAATAGAACATCATCTAATTCGGCTTTGCTCAGAACGACCATAAAGGGTGTTCCGCTGCAAAGGATAAGAGACGGGTTATTAAATTCATTCAGGACACTCTGCCAGCAGTATTGTTTTTCTTTAAAGATCGAAACACATATTCAAAGCCCCCATGCAAGATTTGACATAAGAATGCGGAATCATAATTATTGTCAAGTGGCCGCACCCGATGCTTGGGTAATTAAGGACGCGTGTCTTTCTACCATCTCTGAAGTAATTCCGGGGATCGCAAAAGAAGAAAAAGGGATCAAGATCATTGTCTCCGCCACAAAAATGATGCCTGCCTTTGACGCGATCCTTCTCGACGCAAATGGCGAAATCCATATCCAAGTGAAGCTCGAAGGCCTCTTGGATCGCTGATCCCCTAGCCCAACCCCAAAACTGAAATTTTCATAAAGAACTGCCGAAAGATTAAGGGGAGTCATGAAGATACGAACTTATAAACCCGATCATCGAGTTCGCGTCAATCCGCAGCTGCGCATAGCGGTAGTCGTAAAACTGCTGCACGGGGCGCTGGGCTATCTTCCAAAGCTCAACCTGGACGAGCTGGCCGAAATATCAGTCGTCCTGTATCAGCAAGACGTAGAAGGGCCTTACTACAATCTTTTAAGAGATCTATGGGATTCTTCTTCTGAATTTTCACGCATTAAAGAGAAAGCCGGCTCTCCCCGGGTAAGGAAGCTTATGGCGGAAATATGCGCTTACGTGGGGCTTAAGACTCCTTCGGACCCAAACATGCCTGGAACCGCTCGGAATGCATTTCTTGCGCTTTATGGTATTTCCAAGCATTTTCCCCAGAACATGGAAATCGATGCGGTGGTGCTTGGGGCCGGAAACCCGGGAATAAATTGGGTGGAGTTTTGGCCGGAGAGCGGCTCGCTCACTCTGATCGACAAGAATCCGTACATTGCTGAACTTCTGGAAGCCTGTGTTGGATTTTATCAGAAGGAGAACGTGAGCGTGCTTGAAGGGGATATTTTCGATCTGACCGGCCCCGGAAAGCTTTTCAATGTAGTGCATGCCGGAAATCTAACGGGTTATCTGGATGATAAACAGTTAAAGCGTTTTTTCAAATTTACTGCTAGTCTGCTTCCCAAAGAAAGGGACCAGAGACTCATCATCATCCAGACTTCTTATTGGCGAGCCTACTCCTATTTTCAGACATTTAAGGCCGATATCTATAAGGAGCTCGGATTTAAGATCGTGGAGAAGTTTGTGGAAAGTGATGGAGAAATGGAATTTTCCACCATATTCTATAACTAGATCCGCCCTTCCTATATTCTCTCCCCTTGCTTTTTTTTATAAAGAGCTTTTTATAAACTCGAAGCACGAAATTCGAAACTCGAAACAAATTCGAATATCTAAATTCGAAATCCCAAACCAGTTTCGG
>JAZFXQ010000060.1:0-4652 GCA_036448795.1 Candidatus Margulisiibacteriota bacterium
CGCAAGAACCATCATCGGTAGTGATTTTCAACTCTGAGCTTTCCTCTCCCAGCTCTTTGCGATAGATCAAAAGATCCTCGCAACGCGCACCGATGATGGTGATAACCTTGTTGCCAGCTTCCTTCAATGCTTTGACATAAGGGTAAATTTCAGCAATCCCCACTCCTCCACCAATCACCACTACCGTCCCGTATTTATCGATATGAGATGGAACTCCAAGCGGCCCCAAAAGATGGGCTACGGTATCTCCCTCTTTGAGCGAATCCAGAACCTTGGTGGTTGCCCCCACGATCTGAAAAATCATAGAAATTGCCCCAGTGTTGGTATCAGTATCTGCAATAGTTAAAGGGATGCGTTCTGCATTTTCAGTAGGGATAACAACTACAAACTGACCGGGTTTGGCAGCTCGGGCAACGTGAGGAGCTTCGACCAAAATGCGGGAGATGCTTTCAGCCAATTTTTCTTTCTTCAAAATCTTAAACATAGTTCAGTTCCTTCGAAAGAAAAATGATATCAGGAATCCGGAATGAATTCAACCCGGGAAGATTGACTCCCGCCATAAAGGAGTATAGAATTCAAACAGCATGCGAGCGAGAAAATTATTCCCTTTTGTTTTACTTGCCCTCGTCCTAGCAAGCTCATCCTTTGCCGAGATTGAAAACATCAACAACCTCAGGAAAAGATTCTCCGTCATATCCAGAATAAAATCGAGCGGCAAAGAGCGCTGGCACAGCAAGGTAAAGGCGGAGATCATCCATCACAAAGATATAACATTCGCCTATTTCGAGGAAGAGGGCGAAGAGCCCCGCGGAAAAATCAAGCGCTACAAAACCTGGAAATCCTCAGCCTACTCCTGCCTAGAGGATAGCAAAATATTTCCCTATTTGATCAAAATGGTCATCAAAAACGATCAAGGGGAAATCATCGAAGACCTAAAAAAAATCTACGATCGAGAAAATAAAAGGGTGATCTGCACCGTAAACGGAAAGGTCAAGGAGTTTGAATTCAAGGAGAGTCTGGTGGACAAACAGAATATCGTGGTCTGGTTAATGACCTATCCCTTTGAGGAAAAAAAGGATATAAATTTTCATCTCCTGACCCACGCTCCAGCCATGCACAAGATGAACATGAAGTATAAAGGAAAGGAAAAACTAACTATTGGGAGCCGGGAGGTCGACTGCTACAAGCTGGAAATGCTTCCCGACTTAGGTCTTTTAAATTTCATAAGGGTCTTCTTCCCAAAGACCTACTTTTGGTACGAAGTTAAAGCGCCCCATAATTTTGTGAGATACGAAGGATTGGAAAGCGGTCTGGGTACTCCCTATGTGGTAATCGAAATCATTCCGCAGGAAGGGTAAAAATGAATTTGGCCCCTTTCCCCTCCCCCTCGGACTCCGCCCAGATCTTGCCGCCGTGCGCCTCCACAAAATTTTTCGCGATATAAAGCCCCAGGCCCAGTCTGCGGCTCAAGCGGGCCTGTTCATCCCTGATAATATAAAATTTATCAAATATTTTGGAAAGCCTTTTCTTGGGGATGCCAACTCCATTGTCCTGGACCGAGACCCGGACCATCTCCTCATTCTTGTCAATGGCCACCTCTACCCTGCCTCCCTCTGAAGTATGCCGGATAGCGTTTCCCAGAAGATTGGCAAAGATCCGGCGAACCATTCCCTTGTCCGCCTCGACCATTATATCCTCTTTGGAAAGACTGGCATGCACGCTTATTTTTTTTCTTTCAAACTGAAGACTCATCTCGCGCAGCATCTCGGCCATAAGGGAGTTGATGGAAAAGACTTCGGAATCGAGTTTGACTTTTTCAAAGGCCAGGCGGGTGTAATCCAGGATGCTGTCGATCATTCCCTGAAGAATTTTTCCATGTTTATGGATTATCTCCACCGCGGACTTTTGCTTGTCGGAAATTTGACCGAGGATGCCGTGCAAAAGGACCTCTGAGTAGCCCAGGACCGAGACCAGGGGCAGCTCCAGATCATGGGTCACGATCGAGAGAAACTCGTCTTTGGCCTTGTCGGTCCTTTTTAATTCTTCATTGACTTTTTGGGTCTCCTGAAGCATGGCCTCAATTTTTTCTTCGGCGCGCTCGCGCTCCAGGCTCATCCTCTTTTGCTCCTGATTCATGTCCCGCATCGACCCCACCACTATTCCGACCACCAGCAGCAAGAACAATCCCATGAGCGTGCCTGACTCCCTGACCAGAACATCCCAGCCCGGCCTGGCGATCAGGTTCAAAAGGAGGGTATTAAAGGGAAAGGCAATCAGTCCCCCCAAAAAACCGGCCATTAGCCCATACTGCCAGGCCACCATGATCACCGGCAGCATGGAAAGTATGACCACGGTCTCTCCCCAGAGGGGGTAAAGTATGTAAACCATGGCAATATATACGATCACGATGGCTATAATATTTGAAATCCGCTCACGAATATTATCGGACATGCTTGTTCAAATTGTATAGAAAGGAAGGGAAAATGTCAAACATTAAAGGTGGATTAAAATCTATTATGAATTTCCCAAAAACTTTTGAGCTCTCTATAATCTAATAGTGTAAAGAGAGCTTTGCTTTCAGTCTTGATCCCGGCCTCCTCCGCCGCCGCCACAGGATTAAGCCCGCCGGGAACTACAATCCCTACCCTTTGCTCGCCGATCGGCCAACCCAGAATGGCTTGCCCCGGACGCCCGATCGCGATAACTCTGCCAACTCTGGCTGATTCGATCTTGCGCAGGATCGCCTCTGCCTCATGGCAGCCAGCTGAGGGGATCTCTCTTAACCCGGCCAGGACCTTGCCGGTGCCCAAACAAGCGCGGTTAACACTGGTCATGCGGCTTTTGATAAAAATTTCGTGAGGATCAAGCGTGGTACCTTTGTATTCGATCAGATCAGTAAAGCGCAGGGGATTCTCCTTCTCGATCCTGAGCAAGCCGCCGAATTTTGATTCGACCGGAATGGAATGCCGCAGGAAGATCCCGTTTATGTTGATGGTGCAAAGAGTGCCAAAAGCGACCTTCCCCTCCGGAACCGTAACTCCGCCCAACTGCTCCCCTTCCCCGGCCACCGCCACCAGATCACTGGTCGCGTATCTCTTTTCAAAAACCGGCGCCATGACCTCCCGGGCCTGCTCAAAATCATTTTTGCAGAAAAGAGAAAGATTGAGAATAACGCTGCCTTCCTTCTTGTCCACATCAAAGTCCATCTTGTAAGCCTTGGTCTCAATCTTGGCGCTCACCAGGCCGACCTTATCATAGATCAGCGCCTCATTAAGCTCCTCCATGCCCTTGCTGGTTATCATCCTTCCTTCCTTCCAGAAAACCTTAAGCAACCCTTTTTCATTCAATTTCTTAAGATGATAACGCACCGTCCTCTCCGGCATGTCTATCCCCAGCTGCTCGAGCTTCTCGGAGATCTCCTTAGACCCCACCGGCTCATTGGATTCTGCCACGATCTTTAAAATAGAGTTCATTTTTCTCTGCATAAATTACCCCTTGACATACGGCAATGGCTTACCGTATAATTATACCTGTCTCAGTTAAGTTTGTAAAGCATTATTTTAGAAAGGGGGGAGAATCATGGTAAAAAGAATTTTAGAAGACGTCAAAAAAAGGAACCCGGGAGAACCGGAATTCCATCAGGCAGTGGAGGAAGTACTGGAATCCATTGCTCCGGTCCTGGACAAATATCCGGAATACGAGGACGCCAGGATCGCGGAAAGGATCGTGGAACCTGAAAGACAGATCATCTTCCGCGTGCCCTGGATGGATGACAAGGGCAATATCCATGTCCAGCGCGGAATGCGCATTGAATTCAACAGCGCGATCGGCCCTTACAAAGGCGGCCTGCGCTTCCACCCTTCTGTCTATACCGGCATCATCAAGTTTTTAGGGTTTGAACAGGTCTTCAAGAACTCCCTGACCGGTCTGGCCATGGGCGGCGGCAAAGGTGGCTGCGACTTTGATCCCAAAGGCAAGTCTGACAATGAGGTTATGAGATTCTGCCAGAGTTTTATGAGCGAGCTCTTCCGCCACATTGGTCCGGACACGGATGTCCCTGCCGGTGACATCGGCGTGGGCAGCCGCGAGATCGGCTATATGTACGGCATGTATAGAAAGCTCAGAAACGAATTCACAGGTGTGTTGACCGGCAAAGGCCTGGATTGGGGCGGAAGTTTAGTTCGAACTGAAGCCACCGGCTATGGTTTGATCTACTTCTTGCAGGAAATGCTAAAGGATATCCGAAAGGATATTAAGGAGGCGACCGTGGTCAGCTCCGGCTCCGGCAACGTTTCCATCTATGCCATTCAGAAGTGCCAACAGCTGGGCGCCAAGGTGGTGGCCTGCAGTGATTCCAATGGCTACATCGTGGACAAGAACGGGATCAACTTAAAGACCGTCCAGCAGCTCAAGGAAGTGGAAAGAAAGAGAATCAAAGAGTACGTCAAGCATCATCCGGACGCGGAATACCATGAAGGCTGCAGCGGTATCTGGAACGTGAAGTGCGACATCGCCCTGCCCAACGCCACCCAGAACGAGATCGACGAGAAAGCGGCCAAGAAACTGGTCGAGAACGGCTGCTACGCGGTGGCTGAAGGCGCCAACATGCCTTCAACGCCAGAAGCGATCAAGGTCTTCTTAAAGAACAAGGT
>JAZFXQ010000061.1:0-3564 GCA_036448795.1 Candidatus Margulisiibacteriota bacterium
AGATATACTTTGTACACAAGGCACATGGAGCTTCGCAGGATGATAGAAAAATGGGGAGATAATAACGGAACGACCGCTGTGGTTGATCACGGTGCAAATCCTGGACTGGTCTCGCATTTCACAAAACAGGCCTTGATCGATATCGCCAGGAAGATCATCGATGAAAAACCAAAAGATCCGCGCCGGAAAAAACTGGAAGTGGCCCTGCAGGAAAAAGATTTTGCCAAGCTTGCTCAGCTTACCGGAGTAAAAGTGATCCATATTTCCGAGCGGGACACGCAGATCACCGATCAGCCCAAAGAAGTTAATGAATTTGTTAATACCTGGAGCATTGAGGGCTTTTTTGAAGAAGGGGTGGCTCCGGCAGAGCTGGGGTGGGGGACACACGAGAAATATGTCCCGAAAGGAACCCATTTTCACAAAGTCGGTCCGCGCAATCAGGTTTGTCTTAATTCGATCGGCATGAAGACCTGGGTACGCTCCTGGGTCCCCTGCGGCGAGATCACCGGGATGGTCATCCGGCACGGAGAAGCTTTTGGCATTTCAGACCGGCTCACGGTCTGGGAAGACGGCAAAGCGGTCTATCGGCCCACGGTGCATTATGCCTATTGCCCGAGCAACGCGGCGATCAACTCTCTGCACGAGCTTGAGATGAGGCAATATAAACTTCAGGAAAAACTGAGGATCATGAGCGATGAGATCATTGACGGAGCGGATGAGCTGGGAGTGCTTCTCATGGGACATGATTTTAATTCCTGGTGGTGCGGCAGTTTGCTTGATATCCATAGCGCGCGCAAACTTGTTCCTCACCAGCAGGCCACCACCATGCAGGTCGCCATATCGGTGGTGGCTGCCGCGATCTGGATGATCAAGAATCCAAAAAGAGGATTTCTCTTGCCAGATGATGTGGATCATGAAGAGATATTAAAGATCGCTATGCCTTATATCAGTCCCTTTGTTTCTCAAGCGGTTGACTGGACGCCCCTCAAGCATCTCAACACAAAATTCACCAAATTCGATCTGGACCGACCCAAGGATGAAGACGTTTGGCAATTTATAACCTTTTTAGTTGACCATAAAGAAAGAAGACGAGCAGAAAAAGTACCGGCGGCGCACGTGGTATGAGAAAGTCAAAAGGAATTGAAAATATTATCCGGAGGGCGATCAAGAAAAATCGCTCCCCCCTGATGCTGATCAGCAGTGGAGTTCTGAAAAAACAGTACGAGCGCTTTACAAAGCATCTGCCCAACGTTACTCCGTATTATGCTATTAAGGCTAACCCACACCCGGAGATAATCAAAACATTTATTAAGCTTGGAACTGGTTTTGATGTGGCCAGCGCAGCGGAAATGAACCTGGTGCTGGATCTGGGGGCTTCCCCGGAGAAGATCATCTTTGCCAATACCATTAAATCAAACGAGGATATCGCCACGGCTTATAAGCGCAAAGTGAAATTCATGACCTTTGATAATGAGCCCGAGCTTTATAAGATCGCTAAACATTGCCCGGGTGCCAAGGTATTGGTTCGCATCAAAGTGGATAATGTGGGAAGCACAGTCGAATTATCGCTCAAGTTCGGAGCGGATCCTGATCAGTCCATCTTTCTTTTGAAAAAGGCCAAGTCGCTCGGTTTGCGTCCGGCCGGGGTCGCTTTTCATGTTGGTTCTCAATGCATTAATGTGGAAAATTATCTGCAGGCCCTTGATATTTCATCAGTTATTTTCAGTGAAGCAAAACAAATTGGACTGGAGCTGGATGTTCTGGATATAGGGGGAGGGTTCCCGATCAGGCATTTTGAGAGCGATGACCACATCTCGTTTCTGGATATCGCCAAGACCATCCGCAAAAAGATGCGGCGATTATTTGATAAAAAGGTAAAGTTTATGGCCGAACCAGGACGGTTTTTCGTTGGGCCGGCCGGAACTCTGGTTACTCAGGTGATCGGCAGGACTTTCCGCAACAATAAGAACTACTATTATCTTAATGATGGTGTCTATGCTGATTTTTCAGGGATCGTTTTTGATCACTGCCGTTATGAATTCAGGTCCCTGCGCCGCGGCCAGAAATTCCTGAGCACCCTGGCCGGGCCGACCTGCGATTCCTTTGATACTATTTCCTTGAATGAGGACCTTCCTGAGATGGAAGTAGGGAACGTGATCTATGTCAAAAATATCGGCGCCTATTCCTGCGCTAGCGCCGTCCCCGCTTTTAATGGCTTTCCTCCCGCCAAGATCCTGATGGTCTAACCCCTAGAATTTGCATTTATTTTTCTATATGCTATCATACTGCCAAAGAGGTGATGGATCATGGCAAAAAAGAAGGCAAAAAGAAAAGTTAAAAAGGCTAAAAAGAAAAAAGTTGTCCGCAAGAAAAAGAAAATTATTCGAAAAAAAGTTGTTAAGGCAAAAGCCAAGGAAAAGGTTCTCGGGATGGTGGATCACTTCTTTGGAAAAATATCAGTTGCAGCCATAAGGATTAAATCTCCCATTAAAGTCGGAGATGTAATTCACATCAAGGGACACACTACCGATTTTACCCAGAGGGTCGACTCCATGCAGATCGAGCATCAGAGTGTTCTCAAAGCCAAAAAGGGCGACGATATCGGGATCCGGGTAAAAGATAAGGTCAGAGAGCATGATGTGGTTTCTCTGGCGGCGAAAGAATAGAAAGTAGAACGTTGAGCGTAGAACGTAGGAATATAATAATAAACCTACGCTCTACTTTCTACTATCTACTTTCTAGTTCGCTGGGGTGGCCTAGGGGAATCGAACCCCTGATAACAGAACCACAATCTGCTGTGTTGCCGCTACACCAAGGCCACCATGCTCAAGGGTTAATATAATACCACTCAAAGATATTTAAGACAACCCGACAAGTTTGGGACCCTTATGCTTTTTGCCTTTGGCTATTCCAAGATATAGGGCGCTGTTTATAAGGCCGATATGGCTGAAGGCCTGGGGGAAATTGCCCAGCTGTTTGCCGGTTAGAGGATCGATCTCTTCCGCCAAAAGCCCCAAAGGGCTTACATATTTAAGGATATTATTGAAGACCTTTTCCGCTTCCTCCACTCTTTTGGAGATAGCCAGTGCTTTTACCAGCCAAAAAGAACAGAGGATAAAATTACCCTCGGTCCCGGGCAGGCCGTCTTCGGTTTTATAGCGGAAAACCAGCCCCTTTTTGGTCATGAGCCATTTGAGCGCGGCGTCTATGGTTCCCTGCACCTTTGGATCGTCGGGAGGAAGAAAATTCATGAGCGGGATCAGGAGGCTGGTCGCATCCAGGGTTTCCGAGTCAAAAGACTGAACAAAACTATTCAGTTTTTTGCTGAAGCCCCTTTCCAGGATAGCCTCTTTGATCTCTTCTTTCGCTTTGCTCCATTGGTCGGGCACATCTTTGAGTTCTGCGATCTTGATCACTCTGTCAAGCGCTACCCAGCACATAAGTTTGGAGTAGACGAAATGGCGGGGGCTTCCCCGAACTTCCCATATTCCAGAGTCCTCAGTTGTCCATACCTGGCAAACGTGATCCGCAATACGCTTTACAAACTCCCAGGTCTTGTGAGGG
>JAZFXQ010000062.1:0-2596 GCA_036448795.1 Candidatus Margulisiibacteriota bacterium
CGTGAAACCGCTTCGATCTCAGAAATTTTCTCTACTTTATCGTCAGCTAATTCGATCCTCAGGAAATTCTTATCATAGGGGGGTTGAACCTCAATTACGTCTCCCCTTACCCTGAACTTGCCCCGCGAAACCTCCAGATCATTCCTTTCATATTTGATCGAGACCAGATGTTTAATTATCTCATCCCGGCTGATCGACTGCCCCAGCCGTAAAATCAATGTGCTGGCTTTATAATCTTCCGGCCGACCCAGGGCATAGATACAGGAAACCGAAGCCACCACGATCACATCCCGCCGTTCCAGGACCGACATGGTCGCTTTATGGCGCAGACGATCGATCTCTTCGTTAATGGAGGAATCCTTTTCAATATAAGTATCCGTATGGGGAATATAAGCTTCCGGCTGGTAATAATCATAAAAGCTCACAAAATACTCTACTGCACTGTGAGGAAAGAAAGTCCGGAATTCCTGGCAAAGCTGAGCGGCCAGGGTCTTGTTCGGAGAAATCACCAAGGCTGGCCTCTGGACCGCCTCGATCACATTCGCCATGGTGAAGGTTTTACCCGAGCCAGTTACACCCAACAGGGTCTGGCATTTCTGTCCAGCTTCCACACCCTTCACCAAGTTTCTAATGGCTTCTGGCTGGTCGCCTTTGGGCTTAAATTTGGAGACAAGCTTGAACTTTGGCATTTAACTCTTTTAACGTCCCATCGTTTCTTATAGACGTATCCGCTATACTTAAATATTCTTTTTGACTGGCCTGCGACTGCATCCGCTCGGCTGCTTCTTTCCTGCTCAACCCCATCTTCAAAAGCCTTCTTAATCTTTTCTCTTTGGGCGCCATGACCACCCAAACTTCATCCACATGATCTATTAATCCGATCTCTTTGAGCACCGCCGCATTGATAATGGTCAATTTTCTTTTGCCTTCTGCCTCTTGAATTATGGCTTCCTTCAGATGCGGATGAACTATCCGATCCAATTTTTTAAGTTTTTGTTTATCAGAAAACACAATCTCTCCTAATTTCTTGCGATTAATTTCCCCTCCCCGATTAAGGATCTTCGATCCAAAGGTTTTGACTAATTGACTCCAGACCGGCGACTGGTGACCGTATAAAGTATGGGCAACTTCATCCGCCTCGATCACCAAGGCTCCGTGCCGACGCAGGATCTTCGCTACTTCATTCTTCCCGGAACCGATCGGCCCGGTCAGTCCTACAACTTTTGACATGTTTTACATTATAACATGAGAGATTATCCTTGACAAAAACTGATTATTAAAATAGAATGCAGCCAATGAAGCTCTGGGAAGTTGTACCTGTTCTGCTCATCGCACTTCTTATTATTTACCCGACTCCGGTTGAATCACAAGCCATAACCGGGACTGATTTTCCCTATGCCAGGTTTGAGCTAAGAACTCCCCCCCAGGAAGCCCCCTTTCCAGGCATGGGGAACTACTATTCAGCCCTATCCAAAGGCATTGAAACCGTGCTCTGGAATCCGGCTTCTCTTACTGATATCAAGTACGTTCAAAGCAGCCTCTCCTTCATTTCGGAGTTAAAAACCTACGAATACGCCTATTCCTACGAAACCGAAGATGGAGAGGAAAGCCTGGGGGATCAGGAAAATTTCAAGGTTGGCTATTATTTTACCGGCGACGAAACGGTTACGGCAGCTGCCACACGCGAGCATACATCACACTCCCTCTATAACACCCAGTCTACCGGGATCAAATTCAAACAAGCCCTCCGGGTCAACGACTGGATAACTTTCGGGATTCTTAGCCACAGCGACGGCGGAGCATCCATTGACCTGTCGGGAAATTTCCCGGCGATTGTCAAGACCAGGGCAGATTTCTACGGCAGCGCAGACTTTATGGGAAGCGGCCTCGCCATTGATAGTGATGGTTACTTAACTTTTACTCACACCGAAGAAGGAGGCTCAACCTACCAATACACAACCAGTGAAAAATTATGGAGCGGTTTCCTGAACCAAACCTCAACGGTTCCCCTAACTGTGATCCTGGAGTCAAGAAATGATATCTCGGTTGATCCGGGAATTACCCTTTGCGGAGCTGTAGAGTGGAGAGACCTCTCTTTTGGAGCAAGCTTTACCCCTATTTCAGCTACCTGCAATGTAAACAACACTGCCCGAGGGGTCATTCATGAAGGAACCCCCGACATTTTCATTTATCAGCCGGATTTTGATCCGGATGATGAAGATGCCGCCCTGAACTGGGTTCAGGACCCAAATCAATACAACAGCGAAGCTGGTTACAAAATAAACACCATCAATGTCCCCGCCGGTGCAACCGTGGCCGAAGCGCGCGCTAAAGGATTTTATGAGGCCAGCACCATGCGCACCGACCTTGGATTAAGCTATGACCTGGGCGATATCCTGACCATCGGATTGGTGCTGGAGAATGTGGGTGGCGCATCTTTGAATTTTGTGGGCCAGGGACGTGTGGTCTATGTAAATTCGCGCGTTTCAACTGCAGAGCCGACCGGCTTTGATGATCCGAGCCAGGAGTTCCACTGGGATCTTTTCAAAGATAATTTTGAACCGGTCGAAGGAACTGAAGATCTTTTCCTTGAAGA
>JAZFXQ010000063.1:0-3197 GCA_036448795.1 Candidatus Margulisiibacteriota bacterium
GGAGCTCATGGATGTAGACCTGGTCCTGAAGACCAGGCCCAATGCATATACAGATAATTTCAGCGGGAGCCTGAGCCATATCGGAGATTATAATGAGAACAGCGTGAGCGTTAAGGCCAGCCGGCCCCTCTTTAATCAAAAAGCAGAGGCTGCTGCAAAAGGCGCAGAAAATGAGTACAAAAAATCTCTGGAACAGAGAAAGAATATTCTGCTCAACGCGGAGATCGGCCTTTCTTCCCTTTACACCAATCTGAAATACCTGGAGAGCATGTTGGAGCTCAACCAAATCAACCTTGAATTGGCCAGAGACCGCCTTAGCCTGGAGAAAAAGAAATTCGACCAGGGAAGGAGCTCGGTCTTCTTTGTGCTTCAGGCGGAAGACGAGGTCTTGATGGCTGAAAATACTTTGAACGAGACCCTCTTTGCCCGGGAAAGCGTGATCAACCAGATCCAATCCTTCACTGACCGATATCTGGTCGAGTATGAGGATCTATTGAAAATATGAAAACCATATTTAAATATTTTATTGAACATCCAAAACTGGTGAACCTGCTCCTGATCCTGGTGCTGGTCATGGGATCGCTTTCCTTTTTAAACCTCAAGCGCAACAGCGTGCCCAACGTCGATTTCAAGATGATGTTCATCAACACCTTCTACCCCGGAGCCGCTCCCGAAGATGTTGAAATAAACGTAACCATCCCGATTGAGGAGCAGGTCCAGGACGTAGCCGGGATCAAGGAGATGCAATCCTATTCAGCCGAGAACTTCTCCATGGTCTTTGTGGAGATCGACCCGGACGCCCGTGACATCGAAGAGGTAAAAAGGGAGGTCAACAAAGCGGTTGACCGGGTCACCGGCTTGCCCAAGGAGGTCAGGGATAAACCGCGCGTGACCGAGCTCAAGAGCGAGATCTTCCCGGTCTTTGAGGTCGCTATCAGCGGGAGCAAAAACATCTCAGAGCTTGAGCTCAGAAAATACGCCAGGAACCTCGAAAAGGAGCTCCAGCAGCTTCCCGGCGTGGGAGGAACCACCAAGCTCGGCTACCGCAAGCGGGAGATCCATATTGAGGTAGATCCGAATAAGGCCCGGGAAAACTATGTTTCCCTGGCAGAGGTCATGGCTGCCGTGAGGGCAACCAACATCCGCTTGAGCGGCGGGACCATCCAATCCCTGGCTACCAAGAAAAAGGTCATCACCCTCTCCCAATTTGAAGACCCCATGGACGTCCGAAACGTCATTGTCCGCTCGGCCTTTTCCGGCAAACGCATCCTGGTCTCTGAGATCGCCCAGACCACGGACAGTTTTGAGGAAGAGACCAAGATCGTAAGGGCCAACGGCGAACCCTGCATCAATATCGTAGTCAGTAAAAAGGCTGACGCTGACGCGGTCAGGGTCGCAGAACGCGTAAAAAAGCTCCTCAAGGAATTCAATAAGGACCTGCCGCAAGGGATCAAGTCGCAGGTCGTAAGAGACCTCTCCATATACGTCAAGGCCATGCTTAACACGGTTGTCATGAATGCCATGGTCGGGTTCCTGCTGGTTATCCTCTGCCTCATGATCTTTCTCGACCGCAGGGTCGCTTTCTGGACCGCCATCGGTATCCCCTTTTCCCTTCTGGTGGCCTTCTACTTCATGCCCATCTTTAATGTCACGGTGACCACGCAGTCGCTTCTGGCCATTATCATTGTTCTGGGCATGCTGGTGGATGACGCGATCGTGGTGGCAGAACATATTTTTTCTTTCAGGGAAAAAGGGATGAACGCGATAGAGGCCTCGCTCAAAGGGGTCTCCGATATATTCTGGCCGGTCTTAGCCACGGTCACCACCACCATCGCCGCCTTCCTTCCCCTTCTTCTGATGGGAGGGATCTGGGGGGATTTTATCCGCGCCATCCCGATTGTCATCACAGTAGTACTCCTGGCTTCCCTTTTTGAATCGGCTTTTATCCTGCCTTCACACCTTGCCATGACCCGGCTCAAGAAAAAAGAAAAGCCAAAGCTCCTCCAATTCCTTGAAAAGGTCTACCGCAGGAACTTATTGAGAGTCCTCAAACACAAATACGTGGTGATCGGCGTATTTATTGCGATCTTTATTTTCGCGGTCGGGGTCATCCTTCCCATCCTCGGTTTCCAGATCATGCCCTCCACCGACACAAATCTTTTGTTTGTAAAGCTTGAGACCCCCAAAGGAACCCCTATTAGAGAAACGGAAAGACGGGTAAGCAAGATCGAGAAAATTATCATGGAGACCATTCCGGAAAATATCCGGATAAGCTATGTCACCACCATTGGGGAAAAGGGAACCAACCTCTGGGACAGCGCCAGCGGTATAGCTCTAAGCCACTGGGCACGCATAGATATCAATCTTTCTCCGGCGCAAAAGCGGAAGACCTCTTCCTTCCAGATAAAAGAAGCCCTGGAAGAAAAACTGGCTCCCTTA
Organism: Candidatus Margulisiibacteriota bacterium; assembly: GCA_036448795.1. Classification (GTDB taxonomy): domain Bacteria; phylum Margulisbacteria; class WOR-1; order O2-12-FULL-45-9; family O2-12-FULL-45-9; genus JAZFXQ01. The sequence continues at coordinate 2,440 of JAZFXQ010000063.1, forward strand.
AAAGACGGCAAACAATTCACTGACATCTCCATCGTCACCCAGGCGCACGGCCCTCCCACCGGCAGGCCGATCGATGTGAGTTTTATTGGCAACGATGACAAGATCCGCACCGGGTTGGGCGATGAGTTCTATGCTTTCATCAGCCAGAACCCCCACCTCTACGACTTTTACCGCAACGATGAAAAGGGGCTCAAGGAACTGAACATCAAGTTGGACCACGGCCTGATGAGCGATCTCGGCATAACCGCGGCGGATGTGGCGGGCGTTATCCGGGCGGCCCTCACCGGCAATGTCGTGACCTCGATCAGAAAAGAGGGTGAAGAGATCGATTTCCGGGTCATGCTGGCGGAAAAATACCGCAACGATCCCTATTTCATCAATAACCTCACCCTGCCCAACCGCATGGGAAAGCTCATCAAGCTCGGAAGCTTTATCCGCTTTGTGGAAGAAGCCTCTCCCATTGGAATATCCCATTCAGAAGGCGACCGGGTACTCAGGATCACAGCCGAGATGGACGAAAAGAAACTGAACGCCATGGACTATAATAAGCTCCTGAGGAAAAAGTTTGAGCCCATGGCGGCCCAATATCCGGGTTTCAGGATCAAGTTCGGCGGGCAGGAGCAGCATACCTCAGAAACCCTCAAAAACTTTTTCAATGCCATGATCCTGGCTCTGATCGTGATCTATTTGATCCTGGTAGTGCTCTTTAATTCCTTTACCGAACCGCTCATCGTCATGCTGGCTATTCCCTTTGGACT
>JAZFXQ010000064.1:0-5747 GCA_036448795.1 Candidatus Margulisiibacteriota bacterium
TTAACCGTGAAATAGCACAGCTCATAGCGCGTGACAAACTCCTCTCCGCTAAATCTGCGCTCCTCCCCACCTTCAAGAACCCCCAACCATATCAACTTCTGGATGGTCTCATATACAAAGTGGTCCGGTGGAACATCTCCATAGCCCAGAGAGGGAGATGCGGTTTGAAATCCGATCACATCCGAAAGAACGTCCTCGATGGCTGTCAAAACAAAGTAAACCATCTGGTAACGGCTGATCTTGCGATCCCCGTAGAATAATTCTACGCGATTTCCAGCCGGGATCACGCCTAATTCGATCAGTTTCTGAGTGGAACGATAAGCGAAATTGCTGAATGAAACATCCTTGTATGAGCGAGCCGGGCTGGCAAGCGGAAGCTCCCCCTCTTCTCCAACCACAATTTTTTCGATTATCTTGCTGATAAAGTCAACCAGGAAATAGCGGTTAATGTAATCATCCCCGTAAAACTTCCTGCCTTCTCCCGGAGGCAGGATCCCCACCTCAACCAGTTCGTCAATTGCCTGATGAGCAAAATGCCCCTTTGGAAGATCTGTATAGCCCATCCATTCCGCCTTCTCCTCTACTTCCTCCCGTGCATAGAAATCCAGGAACCCCGCCACAAAGATCGCCATTTCATAACGGCTCATGGGCTTGTTCCCTTCCAGATCCCCTTTCCCGTCCAAAAGCCCGGCTCCCACCAGCTTTTGAATATAAATATAAGCCGGATGCCCTACTTTAACATCTGCATAACCTGATCCAGGTGGAGCTGCCGGCAAACTTTTTCCTTCGATCCTCTCGATGAAAGCGGCGAAATAAGAATAAAAAGTATAGCGATCGAGTTTTGCTGCTCCATTAAATTTTTTGGAATCCGGGACAACAAAAAGGCCAAATTTTACAAGATCCCTGACTGCCTTATGGGCATAATGCCCCGGCGGAACATCCACGTAAAATTCCTCAAGGGGCTGAGCCTCGATCTCCTTTAGCTTTCCCGCATATCCCAGGAGCCGGTCCAGGATAAAAGCCATTTGATACATGTCAACCGCCGAAGAGCCGTTAAATTTGCGAGAAGGGGGAAGTTCAATGATCTTATTGCGTAAGAGCTTTTGAACCGCAGCCTGGGCCTCATGACCCTTTGGAATATCCATAAATTGAGCAAAAGAGGGGGAAACCAGAAAAACTGCCAGGATAAATATTATTATCGCTTTTTTTGTGTCCACCGTGGGTATTATAGCACAAAATTTGACGAGGCTTGCAAAGAATGCTATAATCCTCACCATTGTGGTACGGGTCTTCCCCTTCCAAGGCATTCTATACAATAAAGATCTGGTAAAAAAAATAGCTAAGGTTTTTACCCCGCCTTATGATGTTATCACCCCGGAGGAGCAGGATGCCTTTTACGATCTCCACGATTTCAATTTTATACGCTTGAATTTGGGCAAGGAATTCCCCGGAGACGGCGAATACAACAACAAATACATTCGTTCAGCTGCCTTCCTGGATGGATGGCTGCGCCACAAAGTCCTGGAGCAGGATGAAAAGCCGGCCTTTTATGCCTACGAGCAGAGTTTCCGCCATCGCGGCAAAAAATACTCGCGCATCGGTTTTATCGGCCTCCTGCGCCTGGAAGATATGGGGCGCGGCAAGGTCTTCCCCCACGAAGAGACCCATTCCCGTCCCAAACTCGACCGCCTGCAGCTTATGCGCTCAACCTATGCTAATCTTGAATCCATTTTCTCCCTCTACAACGATGAAAAGTCCAAAATCACCAAGGTCCTCAAAAAGTTCATGCGCAGAAAGCCGGTCTATGAGGCGATTGATAAAGATCGAGTAAAACACCGCCTCTGGAGAGTGGATCGAAAACCCTCTCTTAAAAAAATCATAAAAGAGATGAGAGACAAAACTGTTTTTATCGCGGACGGCCACCACCGCTACGAGGCGGCCCTGCGCTTTAAAAACGAGCTTAAGATGAAAAACACCAAATTCTCGGAAGAAGAGGTCTACAACCATATCATGATGTACTTTACCCCGGTCGAAGATAACGGCCTTCTAGTTCTGCCTATCCACCGTGTTTTACGAAATCTAGTCTACTTTGATCCCATAAGATTTGAGAAGGGGCTGGAACGTTTTTTCGAGGTCAAGATCTATAAAGCCGGCAAGAGATCAGCTTTACGGATAAGGAAGAAACTTATGCGGGATTTGGAAAAGAAAGGCCGGGAAAAGCACGCTTTTGGTATGTATCTGGGAGCAAATCGATACTATCTGCTGACCCTGAAAGACGAAAAGATCGTGGAAGAGGTGGTGGAGGAAGAAAAACCCAAAGCCTGGAAGAAGCTGGACACAAACATTATCCATTATGCTGTTTTTGACCGCATCCTGGGGATCGCCCAGGAGACCGAAGACAAACTGATCTATGTCAAGGATGAAGAAAAAGCAGTGAAACTAGTGGATGAAGGAGGCTGCCAGGTGGCCTTCTTTCTGAATCCGACCAGGATCGAAGAGATCACTTCCATCGCCAGCAAGCTTGAAAAGATGCCTCAGAAGTCGACTTACTTCTATCCTAAATTACTTTCCGGTCTAGTTCTTAACAAGATAATCCACGGAGAAAAGATCAAACTCTAAAGAGAGTGGCGCCCCTCTGATCACTCAGAGAGGCGCCCGCTTAAGTTACGCCGCGACTTGTTGGGCTTCCTGTACGGCCTCAACAAATTCTCCCACTTTATCCGGGAAGATCATGATTCTTGTGCGGTCGAACTTATCTTTCTCTACGCGCCTTGATTCGGTAATCATCATATATTTATTACCTTTAGCAGATTCCTTTGCACTTATGAAATAAGTTCTCTGCCCTGCTTTAACCATGCGGGTAAACAGTTCCTTTCCGCCGTTTCCTTTTCCATTTTCACTCATCTTTATCACCTCCTTTCTCGCAGCCGATTTACGCTTTACAATACCTTCTCATAGCTAATAATCCTCTCCTTCAACCAATTCCACCTGAGCCAGGCTTGCAACTCGTCTGATTTCATGTAGATCTCACGTATTGAGTTGTAGGGGAGCTGGTAAACTACGCGATACATTAGAGCTCACCTCCTTTTCTGTCCAACGATCGATATTGCGTGGCCTCGGCAACATGCTGGGCCTGAATAGATTCCGAACCTTCCAGGTCCGCTATGGTCCTGGCTAGTTTCAAAACTTTATCGTATGCTCGCGCGCTTAACTTAAGATGAACAATGGCAGACTTGAGAATATCCTCCGCTTCCTTATCCAAGAGGCAGTATTCCTTTGTCTGCTTGGGGTTCATCCGGGCGTTTGAGTAAATTTGGCATCCTTTGAACCTCTCTGACTGTACTTTCCTGGCCTGCATAACTCGTTTCCGAACCTCTTTGGAAGATTCCCCGGCCGGCATAGCTGAAATTTCCTCGGGCTTTAATCTGGGGACCTCCAATTGAATATCAATCCGATCCAAAAGCGGTTCAGAAAGTTTTCTCCAGTAACGTTGAACTTGAGAGGGGGTGCAGGTACAGTTATGATTAAAATCGTACAGTCTCCCGCAGGGACAGGGATTCATGGCCGCTACCAGCATGAACTGCGCCGGATAAGTTAAGGATGAGTGCGCCCGGGAAATAGTAACTCTACCATCCTCCAATGGCTGGCGAAGCACTTCCAGCACATCCCGACCAAATTCGGGGAACTCATCCAGAAATAAAACCCCAAGATGAGCCAGGCTGACTTCCCCCGGTCGTGGAATGCGTCCGCCTCCGATTATTCCGATGTCACTGGTGGTATGGTGCGGAGAGCGAAAAGGCCGAGCTGTGATCAAGGCTCCCTTCCCGCCCAATAATCCGGTAACCGAACACAACTTGGTTACCTCAAGTGCCTCCTCTAGAGATAGGGACGGTAGAATAGTTGGGATGCGCCTGGCCAGCATAGTTTTCCCTGATCCAGGCGGTCCCACCAGCAGGATGTTGTGGCTTCCGGCAGATGCTACCTCCAGGGCCCGTTTCACATGTCCCTGGCCTTTGACATCCGCAAAATCAATCCCATATTCCGGCTCGTTCTTAAAAAGAGAATCTATGTCGACTTTGTGGGGAGAAATTTTTATTTTACCGGATAGATAATCAGCGGCTTCCTTCAATGAATTAACCGGAATGACTTTAATTCCTCCAACCAGGGCCGCCTCATCTGCGTTTTCTTTGGGGACCATGACCTTCTTTCGCTTCTTACCTAATGAAAAACAGATCGACAGGATCCCATTGATCGGCCGAACCAGTCCGTCCAGAGAAAGTTCTCCTAAAACCACGGTGCCATCCAAGTTCTTTTTTGAAACCTGTTCCGAGACCAGGAGCATCCCGAGCGCAATCGGCAGATCATAAAGAGGGCCTTCCTTCTTGGTGTCTGCCGGAGCAAGATTAATGGTGAAATACCCGGCCGGGAACTCAAAGCCTGAATTTGCAATAGCGGATCTTACCCGGTCGCGGGACTCTCTAACGGCCGCGTCCGGAAGACCGACAATGGACTGCCCCGGCAACCCCCTCGAAGAATCGACTTCCACCTCCACCTGATAGGCCTCCAACCCCAGAACCGCGGCGCTTGCGATTTTCACCAGCATGATCCATCCCTCCTATTTGATCATAAAAGCATTTTTATATAACTCGATTGCGCGCGAACCATTCGGCCTTCTATAAATTGTCACAACATCAAAACGACAATTAACGCCCTTTATCTTGTTCTTTAGAAGATAGGTCCGGGCGGCGTGGATAATACTTTCGCGTTTGCTTTTCCGAACAGCCCCAACTGGTGACCCAAAACTCCTAAAAGAATAGTTCTTGACTTCTACAAAAACCAGAATATCTCTATCGCGGGCAACGATATCTATTTCTCCTTGCTGAGAGTGGAAATTCTTTTCGAGGATCTGATATCCCTGCTGAAGGAGGTAATTCTCTGCAATTTCTTCGCCATTGATCCCTTGTTTATAGCTTTCAAGCCCCATGCTGCAGATCAAGCAGCAATCTTATTACCAGGGTATCAAGGCGTGAGGGACGAGGGATGTGGGAAGGGAAGTGTCGGGATTACGACAGTAGGTAAAAAAAGACCCCCTGTCTTCTATAGGAGCTTTTATAGAAAACAGGGGGCCTGAAGGAAAATCTAATTCAACATATCAAAGAGATGCTGGCCCATGCTGAACTTGGCAACATTTCTAGCTTTAATGGTCAAGCCCTTCCCGGTCTGCGGGTTCCTTCCCGGGCGAGCTTTTCTTCGGACCCTCTTCCAGGTCCCAAATCCTACCAAGCGTACTGCCTGCCCTTTCTTTAAGGACTTTTCGATCTCTTCAAAACAGGCATCAATCACGCCTAATACTTGCGACTTAGCCATTTTGGTCTGCTTTGCCACGTGGGTGGTCAGCTGCTGCTTATTCAATTACTTCACCTCCTCTTGCATTTTTTTCTGCTTCATGTATTCGGTGCACTGGTGCATGAAGGCTTCCAGCCTGATCTGGTTGTTGGATTGGTCCAAGCCGTCGTAGGCCAGAGAAATGAATGGAATTTCACTGTATTGCTGCCTAAAGCATTTGATCAGAGAAGTAAAAACCGTTCCCGGCATACAGGTAAAGGGCATCACGTTTACCATGCCGGAAGCCCCTTTCCGGATAAAGTCAACTGCCTTTCCAAATCCCAAAACCACTTCTCCCCGAAAAGTAATATTAATAAAAGGCATGGCCCACTTTTCAACTTGCTTCATGGCCGGCTCATGGA